>JAUWZT010000018.1 GCA_030615145.1 Promethearchaeota archaeon
TTCAATTTGACTTTTTTTTCTTTTTGTTCTTGTTGTTCTTGCTTTTTTTTAAATCTTTTAATTTGGTTGTTAATTGTGATTTCTTCCTTTTTCTTTAATTCCTCATCGCTCAATACGATAGCTTTAAGTTCATCCTCGCTCATTGGTTTTAAAATATCTGTAACACTAAAACCGTTGTTTTTCTCTGTGATTTCTCTGAATTTTGTTTTCATTTCTTTCATCACTAAAAGTTTAGCTGATGATCCTTGGCTTTGTATCAATGACGGTAATTGGGATCTTTTAATTCTTTCGATACCAGGTCCAGAAATTCTTTGGGCTGTACGTACTGGCGGTCCGTAAGATATAGGATTAACCGGCATATTTTGCATGGTTAAGCTGAGATTTTTTAAATATAGCTCTATATTTTTTAAAGTCTCGTTGCTCTCTTTCATCATTGAAATTACAGATTGATCAGCAGAAACATTCTCAATACTATTTTTTTCGTAAATTATCGTTCTTTCTTCTTTATTTTGGTTGTAATCCGTCTTAATTGATTGTACTACTCTTTCTTGAGTGATTTTTCTTTTTTGACCTTTACCTAAACTTAAATCTATAAATTGAAAACCATCGTAGCAATCGTCGTTAATTCCAATGTCTAATATGTTAAATTTCTCTGAAAATATATACTCGATTCGGTGCCCAGAATATAGATATATCGTTAATTTTAAAACTTTAATCTGGATATCTGTATAACCCTGAATTTCATCTAATTCAATTGTAAAACAAAGAAGTTCGTTTGAGTGATAAATTTTTTTTATTGAAACCAGCGATGGTGATTGCTTGTAATAAATCTCTTGTGTAACAATCTTAGATATTTCAAACTGGAAATTCAATCGTTTAATCTTATCTGGAAGAAATTGAACTTGTTCTTCATCGTTTTTTTTAAATTCTAAAAACAATTTCCTTTGATCGTCCAAAAAAACTTGGAACAATTCCATTTTTGGTTATAACCCTTAGTTTTTATCGTTAAATTTTTCAATCGATCTACTTATGTCTAAAATTTAATCTATCCTTTAAAATATCGCGACTTCACCAAATTATTGATTTTTAAGGGACTTATTTATTGAATAGACGGAGATTCCTTGATAAAAAGAAAAAGAAAAATTAATTTAATTTAAGTTTGGAAAAATAATATACTGGCTTTTTAAGTTTTACTTGAAAATATTCAATTTCTTCTTTTGATTGATCCCAATATATTTATTGACATCAAGTACTAAAATTGCGTCTTGATCGTGTAGTTTCCTTAGGGCAACCTCTTGGAGTTTGTCCCATTCTTCCACCGAAAATCTTTCTTTATTTAATAATCCGTCAACCGAACAGATTTCGACAAGTTTTTTATAATTAATTTGTAAAATTGACTCGATCTTAACAAAATAATCCTTAAATCGCATGGAACCTACTAAAAAGATTTTATTTTCTTTTATTTTTGAAAAATCGTAATCTTGGAACTCATCCAAGAAATTCTTATTTAACCGTTCTTCTTTTAGCATAATATTTATTTTATTCTAATTCTATTTAATTCTTTTTTAGGGTTAGAATTATTTTTTAGAATTTTTATCACATGAATATTATTCATTTTTTTACATGTTGTTGAAAGTATAATATACGTGATTGTAAAATATTTTTCCCAAAAAAATAAACAAGGCTAGGTAAAAGTGCATGACTACTGCAATAGTTAATTATGAAAATCTCTCTAACGAACAGATTTTAACTAATTTTCAAGATGCAATATTAGAAAAAGTCAAAAGAGATTACAAAGAAAAAATTAAAAATGGAAAGGCATTGAAATCACATTATTTAAGAGTAGAAAGTGATCCCGAACCATACACTATAAGAAAAATAGAGCCATTGATTAAAAAATATCTTCCTTTTATTGATTTTGAAGCTGAAGTTCATAAAAAAACCAGTTTAGGAAAACTAAAAAAACCAGATGCTTTTATTGAATCAAGGGATTTAAAAGTCAATAAAAATATATTAATTGAATGGGAACCTTTCAATGAGGATTTGAGGGCAAGGAAAGAACATGGAGTGAACCAAGCTAAAGTTTGGATATCTGATATAAGCATTGGTCAATATAATGATGCACTAGTTACAAATGGAAGGGATTGGATTCTTATAACAACTCAACAAATGAGAGATGAAATTAGAGTTATTGAACATGATCTCACTGTTAAAGACGCATTAAAATTAATGGAAAATATCTATAATGTTAAAAAAGCATTTAAACCGCCTCTTGAAGAGAGTATCGATATTACAGAAAAATTTTATAATTGGTATGTAGCTTTAATTCACGGAGGAGAATATATTGATAAAAATAATAAAAGAAGAGTAATTTCTAAGCAGAATTGTTTATTTAATAATGTATTAAATGCATCATCGAAAGAAGAAAAGGAAAAATTTATTAGAATTAATTTTACTCGCCTTATTTTTATAAGGATTTTAACGGAATATGGTATAATAAAGGAGGATATTCTTAATTTTTTAAAAAGTATTAAACCAGAGGATTTTTATAATCGTATTAATCAATTATTTTTTGAAACCTTAAATACACCTCCAAAAGAGAGAGAGAATATCCCAAAAAAATATAAAGAAATTCCTTTTTTGAATGGAGGTTTATTTAGAAAAAAACCTATTGATTACAAAGGTCTAAAAATTCGCAAGGAAGCATATGTTGATGCAATAGAATTTCTGAGAACGTTCCATTTTAAAAAAGAATATGAATATAATGAAAATAATTATTATATTGATAATACTATTGATCCTGAAATTTTAGGGCATATTTTGGAAAAAACAATTGAAGATAGAAAAGAAAGTGGTGTATTTTATACTCCACAAGTAATAACCAAATTTATGGCAAATGATATTATAGAAAATTACCTAAAAGAAAAAATTATTGATTTTTTAAAAAAGAAAAATGATACTCAATGGAAGTATATTGACCATTTTAATGATATTTTTAATTTCAATAATCTTGTCCTTAAAAAAATTTTTAATGCTATTATTAAAAATATAAAAATATGTGATCCTGCAGTTGGATCCGGTGCATTTCTCTTAAGTTGTGGAAATAAACTTTTTTATATAAGAAAAAAAATATTAAAAAAATTAGACATAAATGAGACTGATACTAAGATTAAAAAGGAGATTATTCAAGGAAATTTATATGGAGTAGATATCAAAGAAGTTGCTGTCGATATTTGTAAATTAAGATTATGGTTATGGATAATTCAAAAAGGAGATGAAGAGCCACTACCAAATATAGATTTTAATATAAGAAAAGGAAATTCTTTAATTGGATATACTAATATAGAAACAATTAAAATCGATAAAGAGGATATTAGTTCTTGGCAAACTAAAGCGGATTTGATAAAAAATTTTTTAAAAAGAGTTTCTTTAATAAAAAATTATTATTCTCTAAAAAGTCCCTCAGAACACAAGATTGTCAAGAATAAAATTGATGAAATTACAAATATTTTTAATGGCAATTTAAATAAAGCTATAATTGATGAACTAGAAAAGGAAAAACTTAAAATTAATAAAGCTGAAATTTTAGATCTCAGTGTATTTCATTGGATCATGGAATTTTCAGAAGTTTTTGAAAAAAATAACGGATTTGATTTAATTATTGGAAATCCACCATATTTTCGAATTACTTTTGCTCCAAAGTTAGAACAAAATATTATTGGAAAACTCGGGATTTTAAAAAAATATCATCATGGTCAAGGAGATATCTATTATGATTTTATTGTGCGCAGTTATGAATTGCTACGACCAGGCGGACACTTAAATTTTATTACTTCACGGTATTGGTTAGAATCAACATATGCAAATTATTTAAAAAAATTTCTTAAGGAACAAGTAAATTTAAAAAAAATCATCGATTTTAGAGAGCATCTTATTTTTAAAGGAGTAGATATCAATAACTTAATTCTATCATATACAAAAGAGCGCACTAAAAAGAATAATAGTTATTTTACAGTTTTCCTTAGTAGTGAAAATTTTACGTTGAAATCAAAATCTGCTAATTTAGTTGAATATTTAACCGAAATTGGAAAATTTAATATTGATAATTGGGAAAAAGATGAAAATTGGGCTTTTGTTCCAAAAGAACAAAAAGAATTATTTATGAAAATAAGAAGAATTAAAACTAAATTAAGGGATGATTATAACTGTAATCAATATTCAAATTCATTTAGAAAAAAAAATAAACCAATATTAACATTTGAAGGAACACCAAACAATTTTCCCGAAAAATATTTGAGAAAATATCGAAAAATGGGTGAAATTAAAAAATTTTCAGTTGATACTATTTATGATAAATATGTTATGGTGATACATAATTTAAGAGAAGCTTGGAATGATAAAACTTTAAATCGCTACTTAATAAGTAATAATGTTTCTAAAAATGATATTATTGAGATAAAATATGATAGTGGTAAAAATATAGATAAATATGATGAAGTCATCTATATTGCTTATCGGATTAATAGATTAACCTATAATTTTATTTATAATAATGATCATACTTGGGTTGATAATACATATTTCATAACTAAAAAAAAATCAACTGCTTTTTCACTAAAATATGTAGTTGCGATACTAAATTCTGAACTAATGAGATATTATATTGATGTTGTAGGAAAAAAAAAAGATTTCGAAATTGAAATTGGAGCAAATTTTATTAAAAATTTACCATTAATAGTAAAAAGAGCTTCTTTAAATCGAACTGATTTAGATATAATTGAAGAAATTGAAGTAATTATATCTAAAATAATAAATTTTGAGAAACAAAATATAGGAATTGATAATTTAATAGAGGATCTCAATAAAAAAGTCTATGAATTATATAGAATTAATAAAAATGAGCAGGTTTTAATAAAAGCTTACTTAGCCGATACTTCTACTAAATTGTATAAAATTTAAAAAATTATTTCTAAATGTTGATTTTTATACTTTATCTATAGAAACTTCATCTAATTAACGATTTGAATAAATAAAAGCTCTAGGTTTTACTAATTTTATGAGCTCTACTTTTTTAAAAGTTAAAAATCTTAGTTTTTTGATAATATGAACGAAAATAATTATTCAAATCAATTTTAATGACTAAATTTTTCGCTAATGAAAAACTCATTAACTTCCATTAGATAAGGAGTTGGATTTTGCATTATTATTGGTTTGAAGATTATTAGTTAGAATTTAAAAAATAGAAAGAAAGGTGGAATGAATAACCAAACTTACAATATCTTTATGTTAATTAAAGATTTAAAAAGAGAAATAAAAAAGATTCTTCATATTAAGGTATTATCTGATGAAAATTTAAGTCTGATTTTAGGACAGGCAAAGTCACATATTGAAACATTAAAAAATTCTTCAAGAAAAAGTATTTCATATCAAATAGCGGAGAAATTCATAGAAAGCTACAAAAAAAATTTGAAAAATCAATTTAGAGATAAAAATAAGGACGCTATTAAATTTATAATCAAATATCAAGATTCTAACCAATTAAAATGGAGTAATTCAGAAAATTTAATTATGAATTTTCATCCTGATCTCAAATTTAATTACTTTAAGAATATTGATACAAAAAAAAAAGCTTATTGGCTTGGTTGGATATTCGCTGAAGGATATTTATGCAAAGACAAAACGAATAATATTGTTAAATTTGGAGTAGAAATTAGCAATAAAGACATTATTTTAATCAAAAGGTTCACTGCAGATATTGGATATAACCTAAAGCATAAACATATAAGAAAAAAAAGTAATACAATTATGATATATACATCTAGTAGAGTATTTGTTAAGAATTTAATCGATCGGTTTACTATAGATCTTAATAAAGAAATTGAAGAGATTATAGGAAAAAAGAAATCAAAAAATATTGAATTACCTGAATTTGGGGAACGAAAACTTGATTTAGCGTTTCTACTTGGGTTTTACGATGGAGATGGGATTCAAGGAGAGACAGCTATCATATCTGGCAGCAAAATATTTTTAAAACAGATTAAGAAGAGATATAGCATTATCCATAAAATCAGATTTACAAAGTCAGAATCCTCTTTTGAGGGTAGAATAATTAAGGGTTCTGCATGGCGTATGAGCTTAGGTGCGGAAATTTTTAACGAAATGATGGGCAACTTTGAAAATAGTCTGCCGAGAAAGAGAAAAGTTTTCAAAACAAAAGAAGAGAAGGTTATGATATTAGCTAAATATGCTAATAAACGAAAAAAGTTTCGATTTACTAAAGAACAACTTGAAGAACTCGTTTGGAAAATGCCATTAAAGGATATTGCAATTAAACATAAAAAATTATACGATGTATCAATATCTACTACTTTAGTAAGTCAATATTGTAAAAAATGGAATACAAATAAACCTAATCGCGGTTATTGGAAGCCTAGGAGACAAATAGAAATATCTGATTAGATCGAAAGAATATTTAGGTTATCCTACTCAAAAACCCGAAGAATTACTCGAAAGCATAATTTTAACATCTTAAATGAAGGAGATATCGTTGCCGATTTTTCCTATGGTTCTGGAACAACGATAGCTATAGCTAAAAAGTTAAACAGAAAATGGATTGGAGTCGATAATAATGCAAAAGCCATCGAATTGTGTAAAAAAAGACTAGATTTTAACTTAAACGCGTAAATACAAATGTTTTTATTCAATTTTAGTCATCTTAACATAAATTTTTCAAAAAGATTCTGCTCCTAAAGATAAATAGGCAAACCTAGCAACTGCAGCTAAAATTTGGCTATAGAAGATTAACATCAAAATCCCTATTATTAGGAAAGAACAAAAAGTTATAAGAACAAAATAATCTAATTTTTTAATTTTTTTAGAAGCTCTCTTATAATGTTTAATTTTTTCGTACCTATAATAAAGAACAATTGAAGAAATTGCAATTGAAATGATTGAATTAAGGTAAATTAGGGATTTTACTATAGAAAAACCGTACTTCCATACAATTATTCCATTTCTATTTACCTCTAAAATTATTCCGTTATAAGCACTACTAATTAAGATATTTCCATTATCTAATAAATCTGCTTCGTAAGGAATAATTAAATCTTGAGCAAAACTCCACACAATTTGTTTACTGTCTTTATTAACCTCTATAATTCTACTGTTACTACTATCTGTAATTAATATATTTCCATTATCCAGCTCGTCAGCGTCTCTCGGCCAATTTAATCTTTGGTCTAACTTCCACACTACTTCTTTTGTTGTATAATTAATTTCAATAATTCGATCGTTTCCAGAATCAGAGATAATTATATTTCCACTATCTAAATAATCGGGATTATGTTGTCTAAATAAGAGAGTGTGGTTTTCGTAATCACCATACCACCAGATTATATTATCTGAATTATTTGGGTCGTTAAAATCTGCAGTGTAATTAACCTCTATTATCAAATCAAAATTTCTTATAGAAATTAAACATGAATTCCAGGTACTATATTGTTTAAAATCCACATCGTTAAGATGGGACCAGTCATAAGTTAAAGGATTATTATTATAATGATCGGGGCCCCATTCAGGATTAACTTTAGTCCAATTTATTTGTGCGAGCTCCCAACTCCAAATTATACTCTTATTAGGGTAATTCACTTCTATTACTCTATTATAACCTGTATCGGCAATTAATAAATGCCCGTTAGGCAATTCTAAAACCTCGTGAGGATATGCCAATCCCCTTAATTCCCAGATTATATTTCCCTCGGGATCGACTTCGTATACTTTATGGGCAGGATTATTCGGTTCTACTGGATTTAGATCATCAATTCTATTTAAGTGATTCAACATTTCAGAAAAAGAAGCAGATACTATTAATGTATTTCCATTAGACTTTCGGTCAGCATCGTGAGGGACATCAATCAATTCAAGGTTATTAAATACAAAAAACATTATAATATTTGAAGATAACAATAAGATTATAAAAAATAGAAGAACTCTGTACCTTAATCTTAATTTTCTTAACATAAATTAGATTTTGCTTTTATTATTTAAATAAGTTTCGCGTAGTTTTATAAATGAATGAAGAATTATAAAAAATATTTGATAATGCAAAAAAAAAAAGAGAATTTGAAAATGACTGAAACAAACATATATTTCGAAAATAATGCCAATCTAGAAAAGATAAAAGATAAGAAAATTGCAATAATAGGGTATGGAAATCAAGGAAGGGCTCAAGCACTTAACCTAAGAGACAGTGGTCTAGATGTGATAATTGGTAATAAAGAAGATACTTACAAAGAAAAGGCCATGAAAGATGGTTTTAAAATATTCAACATCTCTGAGGCTGTAAAGCGCGCAGATATTGTCTTTCTACTAACTCCAGACGAGACCATGCCCGAAATGTTTGAAAAAGAAATTGTGCCAAATCTTAAGGATGGAGCTTGTATAAATTTTGCAAGCGGATATAACATTGCTTTCAATCTCATAAATCCTCCAGATAACATTGATGTAATAATGATCGCTCCGCGCATGATAGGTGTTGGTGTCAGAGAAAATTACCTTAATGGAGAAGGTTTTTACAGTTTTATTGGAGTACATCAAGAAGTAACCGGAAATGCTAAACAAATATTATTAGCACTTGCAAAAGCACTAGGAACTCTTAAAAAAGGGGGTGTTGAAATATCAATGAAACAAGAAGCTATATTAGATTTGTTCAATGAACAGGCGTTTGGTCCTGCATTTGGAAGAGTTCTTTTAACATGCATTAAAGTCTTAATTAAAAATGGTCTTCCTCCTGAGGCAGTTCTTATTGAAATGTACATGAGTAATGAAATGTCATATACTTATCAAAAAATGGCTCAAATAGGTCTCGTGAAGCAAACAAATTTCCATTCTCATACTTCTCAATATGGAGCAATGTCAAGAGGAGTTAGATATAGAAATCTGCCTTTGGAAGAGAAAATGCAAAGGTCTTATGATGAGATAGTGTCTGGAAAATTTGCAAAAGAATGGTCTGGAAAAGTCTCAAAACTTAAATTCAAAATTATAAAATATTTTGCCATGAAACAAGAAATAAACAAGATTGAACAAGAAGTCCGCAAAAATTTAAAATTGAAAGATTTTGATGTATACTCCGCCCCTGAGAATATTGAAGAACTCTTAAAAAAACCTGAGGTCAAAAACGAGTTAAAAAACATCATGGATTCTTTTGAATTTTAGCATTTATTAAGGCGTTAAATTGCCTTTGAAAGAGATGTGTTTCAAATGGCTAATGAAAATATTGTCATTGGATTAATTATTGGAATAATTGCTTATATCTGTCTTGATATAGGGAAAGGAATCCAAAAGTATGCAATTGAAGGTTTTAAAGAAGAAAACTCTATTAAGAAAAAAAATTCTGGAATATGGGTCGTTGGAACTATTTTAACAAGTTTATACATGTTCATCCAATGGGCTGCTTTATTTTTTGCCCCAATTAATATCGTAGCTCCATTAGAAGGTGTTGGGCTAATTATTCTTTTACTTTTTTCTTATTATATCTTAAAAGAACATATAACCCCTATTGAAATTAGCGGTGTTTTTTTCATAATTGTAGGAACTGTTTTAGTAACACTGTTTAACATAAATGTTGGAAGACTTAGCATGAGTCATTTCAACCTACCTTTTTTCTTGTGTTTTTCTATAATTATTCTCGTAATTGAGACGATTATAATTTTTATATCTAAATTAAATGATTATAAATTATTTGGAATAATTATTGCGCTTACAGCAGGAACTACTAATGCATTGCAAACTGTTTCAAAGCGTATTACAACTATTCCCGAAATGACACTATATTTCACTTTAGCTACATTTATTTTTGCTCCATCAACTTTGCTTATAACTCAATACGCCTTTACTAAAGCAAAAGCCAATCAAGTTATACCTTGTTTTACTTCTACTAGCATTATTTTGGCATCCTTAATGAGTGTTTTAGCTTTAAATGGAAGTATTAGCGGGATTCAAGTTATTGGAATCATTTTAATTGTAATTGGGATTATTCTAATTTCAGCATTTCAAAAAGAAAGCGAAAACTTAAATAAATAAAAATTAGTCATTAGATAATCTTTCATTAATCCTTTTTAAAAATTATATCTTCAATACCAATCCATTCTTTGGCGTCCTCAAGGTTGGATACGATTTTCCTTTTAGAAGATTCAGTGTGCTCTAGAAGATATTTGAATTCTACGCCTAATGGTGGATTTTTCGAGATTATAAATGCAGATTTGTTAAGTTTTTATTTTTTTCGTTTTAATAAATCTAAGATTATATCGATTGACTCTATCCGTAAAAGAATCGCTTCGGTAATATCGATAATTACATTCAAATTCTCGTGAATATCTTTAGTTAAATCCTCAAATTCTATTACAAATCTTTCTGCTACAGGTAAAGGGAAAGTTCCAATTGCTTTTATGTAAAAACTATAGTCACCTATTTTCTCAATTTGATACATTTTATTGTAAATTTTTCTGTTTTAAATAAAAGTATAGCAAATTGTTTATATTAATTTTTTTATTTTTAGTTTCATCTTTTTTTATAAATTTGTTAAATTTCCTTGAAGACAAACGATTTATGCCATGTTCCATTTAAGTTCTTCTCTTACATTGAATTTTTTACCATTAACCTTTATTGATCCAAGTCCCATTATACGTCTCCATATATTTTTAATTTTATTATTTTTTAATTATGATCTGCAATTATAATAAACCTTTCTTTTTCCTAATTCTATGGCAAAAAAAAATTTGATACAAAGATTTAAATATGTAAAAAGTCCATTATAATTATATACGTCCATTCTTAACAATTACTTATTAACATAGAAAATATTAAATATAATAATGGTAAAATTGAAATGAATCAAAAAATTGAGAGCCTTACCGATGGTCAAATTGCAAAATTAGTAGGTTTTCTAAAAAAAATTAATTATCCACAAGAGGAATTAAAATATGCTATAAAAAAGAAACTAAATAAGTCCACTCTTGTAAAGAACGATAATTTTGATAATTCGATAAAACTTGAGGACCTAATTAGATTAGGGATTCAAGAGATTGATTTTGAATGGTTAATATCTCAAATCTCTATGGATGTTTTTACTTTGTTCGAAAAATCAATCAGTCGAGGTCAAGTAAAAGCTATAATAAAACGCGTTTTGGGAGTAATCCTTTCAAGTACAGATCGAAGTCAACTATATGAAATGCGTAAAAAAATTAGGAAATCTGAAAAATTTCTAACTTATTTTGGAGAATGGGGTAAAGAACCCGGCTATTTATTTAAAGTGATTATAACTGGATTGGACGACGATCAATCAAGGAAACTTCATTCCTTGCATATCGCTCCTAAGATGTCTGGAGAAAGAATAACGATCGGAGTTGAATTCTACACCAAAACAATAGAATCCTACAATAAATCTCTTATAAAATTACAGTTTTGGAATGTATCAGGAAATAAAAGGTTTGAATTTCTAAGAGAGCGTTACTACAAGGGTGCGAGTGCTATGATAATATTTTATGAAAAAGGGAATCAGGAATCACTTAAATCAGCTAAAAAGTATTATTCAGAATTTAAAAAAGCAACGAACTTAAAATTTAAATTAATAAAATTGAAGGATGTATATATCGATACGCCAATAATTCTTGTAGGATTAGGAGGTAAATCCTTAATACCCTTAGAAGGTGGCCCTTATCTTGCAAAAGATTTAGGAGCAACTTATTTTGATAAAAATGAGATACGGAGAGGAGAATTTGAAGAAATTTTTAATTATGTTTCGGTCGAATTGGTCGTAAAGTGTCAAAACCCAAAGAAATAATCCCGAAATTTTACTCATTCTTAAAATTTTCCGGCACATTTAGATTTATTTCAAAGAGTTTATCTTGGATTTTGTTCCTTATTTCCTTAGAGATGTTATTTATTATTTCGTCAGGTACATATTCCAAGTATGCGTATAACTCATTTTGAATTATCAGCCCTATTTCACTCATCGATTTTTCAATAGTTTCGTGTTTTCTTAAATAAATGTTTTTATATGTTTGTATATACTTTACATTAAACTTTTTAAGCCAATTTTTACCCTTATTTTCTAATATCCTAAGTATATCTCTAGATCTCGCATCGTTAAAATTCTCGAATTCGTATTTGTATTTAGTTAACTTATCTTCGCAGTATTTTAAAACTTGAGTTCTTTCTTTTGAAGTCAAATTAGTTTGAGAATTTAGAAAAACAATAACCATATATTCGAATAAAAAATATATTTGAGCTTTAATGTTGGAACCATAGATTTCAAGATGAGACAGGTTTTTTATGTTGGTTTGTCCTGCAAATATTTTAAATGAACTCAAATACATGGAAATTAGATCGAGTTCCAGAAGACTTTTATCTCCTTCTGATAGATAAGACTTAATCGGACGGTAACCATTCTCGCTTTTTGAACCATACTCAAAAACGGTTATGGTATTTCCGTATTGATCTGAGAAGATAATGCCGATAATGGGTGGTATAGTGTTAAAATTATGGGTGCGATATACCGTTTCGGTTAATTTTTTTTCAACGAAACTATCATCTATTTGAGTCCCAAGCACAAATCAAAATAAACAATTACGCTATAAAGATAAGAGGGAGTGCTGATTTTTAGAAAAAAAGCGAGAAGTTCCGACATTTATGATCGTGAAACAAGTCTTTCACGCACAAACATATCACTTAGAGGATATATTTTACTTAACTTATGAAAAAATTATTAAAAATATTTAAAAAAGTGGGAGCGACCGGATTTGAACCGGTGACCAACAACTCTGGAGGCTGCCGCGTTCGGTACTATGCACCGAAAGGACAAAGTTATACCGGGCTTCGCCACGCCCCCATGCTATAAATAATAAATTCGTGGCGTAAGGTAATTTATATTAAATAACTACAAATTTTTAATTTTACTAATTACTCATAATATTTCAGTTTTATGAAATGTTAAAATAATTTTGAAGTGAAAAAAATTTGACCCTTAAGAAATTAGGCGATTTAAATATTAGATATATAACGATTATTCAACTGGCATTTGCTTTAATTATATCTTTATTGTTTCAATTCGTTATCCCCTTATCTTGGCAACCATTGGATGCGTATGAAAGTGGTTATACCACAAAACATGGGGATCCTGGGACTAATTTAGTGTTCTTTACGATAAGTCTATGGTATTTTTCGTTATCTATCGTATGGTTTTTGCGTCGTGATAATAAATACATAAATCACTTTATCCTTTATTCGATTTTTCCTTTAAGCTTAATAGTTGTATTGGAATTTAGCGTTTTGGGACTTTATTACGATTATATCCATATCTTTCCATTAATAATTGCGTTTTATATCACGTGGAAAAAACGGGATAGTTTAATACCACATTATATAATCTATTATACTATTTTTTTAGCTGTTTGGCTCTTTACGGTATATTTTTTAAAACTGGCATATTATGGGGCTCCACTGTTGACATTTATATTTAACTGGGGTATCAATACATTGCTTAACATAGGCTATACTTTCTTCGTTATATATTTAAAAAAAAAGAGTAGAAAGTCCTAATCAGACAATTTTCGAACCACAGAATTCACAAAATCTAAGATTTTTAGCATCTTTCATGGAAGCCCCGCAAGTAGGGCAAAAATTGGGCTTTTTTGGAGTGGGAGCGCCCTTTTGAAAGACTTCATATTCAGCGATTATTTTCTCTTCTTTTATTGCCGGGAATTCATAACCGCAAATATCGCAATATTTATTGTTTCTGTGCATATAAATATTGCAATTTGGACATTTACTTATTAATTTCAAGCCACAATTGCGACAATACTCTGTGTAAACGCTAGTTGGAAAGTTGCAACGCGGACAATACTTTTTTGATTCTCCCGAATAACGATAGACAACAATACCTATTATAACGAATAATATTACGGGAATTATGACAAGTAGCAAAATATTAATTCCAATGAAAAAGAGTGCGATCATTAAAAAAACGACTACTAAAAAAGTAACTAAACCACTCAATAGGGAGATACTTTTACGTTTGGTTTGTGTAAAGCTCATTTGATATTACTCTAATTGTACTTTGAAATATTTTCTAATGTCTTAAAGAATTCATTGTTTTAATATTGATTCTTTTTCATCTTGTTTTGTTTTGCAATATGGACAAATCTTAGTATTGCTATCAATTTTTTCTCCACATGCAAAACACATATTTTTGCTTTCCCCGTATTGGATTTTATTATCTATAACTCTTGCGGTTTTTCTTGCTTTATCTGTAATATTAATTTTTGACATAATAAGCTCAAATTGATGCAATAATTATTTTATGATCTTCAATTAATATAATTTAGATAAAATCTATAAAAAAAATGGAGTCCAATTTTTATTTTTTCAGTAATAATAAATTCGCGATAATAACAAAATTTAAGTGCTTTAAACGACTTTAAAATAATACGGAACGCCTTTAATAAAATTAATGAAATAAAAAAATAACTATAAGGAGATTTATGAAAAATGCCAGGAAGTCACGGTAGTTTAACTAAAGCTGGAAAGGTTAAACAACAAACACCAAAAATATCAAGAACTGGAGTTAACTCAAGGAAGAAAAAGCCTCCAAGAATGAGATTCCGCGATCTTTATATACAGAGATGTGAGAAAGGGGAATACGCAGGACAGCGTGAATCTATAGGTGCTAAACGAGCATCCTACAAACGTTAAGTCTAATTTTTTTAATTATTTTAACCTAACACTCCAATCTTCTTTAATTGGTTAATTAAAATTTGACTTTGTTTATAATAGTGGGTTGAGTTATTACTATCATTAGCTAGTATATCATAATAATCACACATTAGCAAATTCCATCGAATTGCTCTACGGATTCCTGATATTTCTTTTAAGTTAAGATAAAGTTGCCTTTCGATTTTTTTCATTAAATATAGCGATTTTTTTGAATCAACCCTGTGATGAATATAGAACTCGGCTAATTCTAAAACTAAATCAAATAAAATGGGAGCGTTTTTCTTCTCATCATAATCTAAACCGACTGCCTCTATGCCAGATCGTAACGATTTTTGAGCTTGAGATAAATTATCTTTCGATTTATAGTATTTGGCTCGCTTGAGATGATAATTTAACTTTACTTTAATCGAACTGTTTCCTAATTGAAAAGCTTTCTTGAAATAATTTTTTGACTGAGCTAATTTATTCTGTTTCAAATTAATTAATCCCAAGTATAAGTAAGCCATACCAAGCAATTCATCTTTATCAGTAATTATTTCTTCTTTTTCCAAGAAATTGACGATAATATTAAAGTGAGACAAGGCTTCATCAAATTCTTCAGTTTTATAAAACCACTTACCTAAATAATATTGTATTTTTATAATAAATTCTATTGGTACATCTCCAGATTTAGCAACTTCCATCGCACTTTGTAAATAATTGAGCTTAACCTCATCTTGGTTTAGTAATGAGGCTATTTTTCTTAATTTTAATAATATTGAGACTACAATTTTCTTTTGACGGTTTTTATTGAAAATTTTTAAAGAGTTATTTAACAATTGAGTAGCCTCATCAAACCTATAATTCTTAATTAACTTTTCTGCTTCTGTATAGGAATTTATTGATTCGATCATTTCAAAATTAGTAGGTGGTGAATTAAATAGGTCATTGTGAATTTGATATAATTCTCCTTTTGATAATGTGCTTTCGTAATGTAATGCTGAAAATGGAAAGTTATTTCTTTCTAACTCAAATCCTTTTGACTCTAATTCTCTTTCAGGGTTAAATTTTACATAGTCATTTTGATTAATTTCTGCTAAAGTTATAATTTCTAATATAGAATTCAACATCATTCTGGAAAACTTAATCCAATTTTCAACATAGGTTTCTAGCTTAAACTCAGTATCATTAAACAAAGAACTTATAATATACGGAGAATAGCAATCGAAAGAAGATCTGATAAAAAATTTATGATATTCTAAATCCTTAAAAAATGTGAAAAAGCCCTTTTCTAATATGAAAAACTCATCAAAGTTTTCTTCATTTGAAAAAAATAACGACTCAGAAGCTCGAAGTTTAGGAACTCCATCTCTCAATTCCCACGGAAGTTTAAATGTAGGTTTCAATCTAGTGCTTTTCAAAGCGTTTACTATTTTATTTATATAACCTCCGCCAAATTGTTGGAACTTATCGCGTTTATTCATTAAAGATATGCGTATACGATTTAACCATGTACTATCGATCTCGTCGGTTATTGGTTCAGGCATTAACAGATTTAATATATTAAGTAAGTCATTCTCCTTACCTTTGATGGGAAAATTATGCTCTAAAGTAACTTGAAGGGCTAAATCTCGGAGCATTTTCATTAAAAAAAGAATAACCTTATAGGTATTATGATTTAAATCCCATAATTTAAAAGCCAAGCAAATGCGAAAACTTATTACTTCAAGCGGAAAATTTAACCTTAAAGGCAGCGAAACCGGAAATTTAATTGTAAACAGTATTAATTTATCCTTTTTAACGCTATACCTGAAGTAATTTTCAATAGTTCCATCTATTTTCCAACCATTTCGTTCAATTACTTCTCTTAAATTGTTTAACTCACTAGAAGAAAAGGGTCTTATTGACATAAATTAAAATAAAAAGTATTTTCTTTTAATAAACTAAGAAAAAACTCTATTATTAATTTTTACAAAACAATAAGTAAAATATATCCTCTAAGTGATATGTTTGTGCGTGCAATTATATATAGTTGAATTTACTTGATAATCTTGAGAATCAATTAATATTTCAGTAGGTTTTATAATGGATATTACAAAATTTAATAAAAACCTAGCGGAAAAAGTTGCTAAAGCGAATGCTTACGAAAAAAACAATAGAATTCAAGACGCTATAGATACTTGGGTAGACATTTCTGAAATGGCACTCAATGCTTCAAAAACACCTAATTTAGATTTCTCTTACAGATCAATGATAATTAAAAAGGCTCAGCAAATTATTGAACACATCAGAGAGTTAAAAGCAAAAATACAAAAAAGTATTGAACCAAGTTCATCACTTATGGATGATGTATTTGACGAGGAACTTCTTCATGAGAGCGACTCTTTTGAAGAAAATATTTATGAAGAAACGGAACAAAAATCTCCTAAGAATACAAGTACTTCTAAGGAGATAAACTATAAGGAGATCCCCAAGAAGGACAAGGAAATTAAAATTGTAGAAGATAGCGAATTTAAAAATTTACCAAAAGGATTTAAAGAAATCGAAGTTTCTCAAGATTTTGAAATTGTTACCCCACATGACGAGGATTACGTAGAGAAAATTATGAAACAAGACATTGATATGAGTATTTTTAAACACGACAAGCAAAATTCTCAGCCTCAACAACACATTGAGCTAGAACAACCTAAAGATGACAAAAAAATCGTATGTTTTGCGTGTGGTACTATTTCACCATTTAATACCAAAATTTGTCCTAGTTGTGGAACTGAATTAAAATAAGAGAAATTTTTACTAATTAAAAATTGTAAAAGTTTCCAACATCTCTCAAAGAAAAAACTCCAAACCTTTCGGACCTTTTTCTTTTTAATGTAATTTAACCCAACCTTGTGTCTTTAAGAGCTAATTGAGTTTTATATAACGACATGATGTTATAAACTTTATCCCGATATTCTGCCATTCGAATTTTTACTTGTTTTTCCATTGGAGCCTTCATTAGGTTATATATCGCGTAGACATAAAATTCCATATCCTTTAAGTTGAGCTCCATTGCGGCGGTCTTAGCTATATTGTGAGTTGCTTGATGATCTGAATGGTTATTATTATCGCTCGGCAAAACAATTCTATCCGCATCTTTTATAATTTCCTTAGAAAGCTCTATGCCTTTAGCTACCTGATTGATTGCGTTCTGATCGTGGATTCTATAGAGGTGAACATTACTATTAGGAAAGCCAAAAGCTTTGGCAACTTTTTTTGCCTCCATTAAGCCTATCTTACCAATTTCGTCTTCGCTCAGATTAATATAATCTTTTGCTTCTTCTTCTAGCAGTTGATCGTGTTCTTTGCCCCATGTAATTAAAACGCGATTGTCGGTAACATATACTATATGGACATCGTGGCCCTCTTCCATCCATTTTAAAATACTACCACCGCATCCATAAATCTCATCATCGGGATGGGGCGCAAATACAACAATTTTCATCCTTATTATCCTTGAAATTATTTTAATAATTCTTTATATTTTATATTTTGAACGATATTTAATTTTAATTATTAACCGCCCTTATTTGTACATATTGTTGTTTAAAAGAGTTAAAAAACAAATTGCAATAAATATGTATGGAAATAGCATAAATTTCAGTTAATATATAAAAGAAATTTTCGCTTTATGATTATCTTTATTTTTTTTTTAATCTCAAAAAATATTTTCATAAATTTTATTAATTCGTTTGACGAAATCTATATTGTAAGTAAAAATTTGAACGATAATGAGTTATTTATAATAGAGGTTTAATTCCAAAAATGAATAACCTAGTGTTGTTAAGTTTAATAATTTTTGTTTCTATAAGAGTTATAGGATTAGGAATTTCAATTGATTTTCTAAAAGCTACAAAAGCAGAAAAATTTAAGTTTCTCACTTTGGGATGGCTTTTTTGGATATTAGCCGCGTTAGCCCCCATCTTTTCAAATCTAGTTGAAAATCTTTACCTGAAAGAGTTTTTACTTGTTCTTAACGCATTTCTTGCTGCTTTAGGAACACTTTTTTATTTATGGGGGTTTTTAAAATATTTTATTACGGTTTCATTTAAAAAAATGGTATCTATAATTATAATTTTCATAATTATTACTGTTCTTTTTTTCTTAATCACGGATTATACAGTAACAATTACCTTCTGTGCTGTGGTTATTAACTTAATATTAATAAGTCTTTTTGTAATTCCACCAATAAAGAAAAAAAGTTTTAAGAAATTTATGGGAAGAAGCATGATTTGGTTTTATGCTTCAGTTCTAATAATATCCTTATTCTTTCCGATTTCAATAATAATTTATTTACAAGGATATGGGTATGGGTTATATAACGCAGATGATCCTGTACTAATAATGTTCAACTATGTTCCTACTATAGTTTCAAGTATGTGTTTAATTATTTTACTTGTTCATTTAGAATATACTACATCATCTCACAAACAATTAGATTTGAAAGATAATTACTCTCACGAGTTAGGAAACATATTGCAAGTTATCTCAAGCGCTTTTGAACTAATCGAAATGAAAGGTAGATCTGAATCAGAAGCATCTGAACTAGGTGAATTATTAAAAGATAAATTGAATGAGGCTGCTAAACAGATTGGAGAAATCCGTGAACTATAAAATCGTTAATTCTTTCTTTTTTAGAAAAACCTAAAATTTTAAGTTATGAATATCTTTTTTTTCTGTTCCTATTTGCTCGTGATTCTTCATATCGTTCAATAGCTTTTTCCCGCCAAACTGTATTCCACTTTTTGAATCCAGATTTAACGTATTTTTCTCGTTTAAAGAAATCGTAAGAAACCCAATTAAAAAGAACAAAATACCGCTTTGCACCGCTTTTACGAGTCAATTTTTTTGATCGAACCCCTAGATCGTTTCTCAAATGTTCGACTAGCTTATCTTCTACAGCATCTTGTAATTTTCCTTCAATTATGGCAGCTTTATACTTTATTCCGACATCATTAAAGTATCCCCTTACCTGATCGAAGATGTTACCACGACATAATAGCACTTTTTCAGTTTTCTTATCAAATTTTAATTCTTTCAATCCTTCCTTGACCAAATCAACGGTCATCTTATAAGGTTCTTTATTTTTCCAGTTATCACCCTTGAATAGCTCCACGGACAGTGATTTGAATAACATTTCGCCCGTTTCTTGCCTAAAGAAACCAATAAAAGCGTCTCCTACTAAGTCTCCAGTTCCACTATCGTCTATTTCTATTGTCAATGGCTTTTTTGTATTAAAGATCTTGTGTTCAAAACTTTTTATAAAAATTGCTGATTATATTATGATATTAAGAATAATTTAAAATACCTTTGAACGATAAAGGATTGTCTAAATAAATAGAATCAAATCAATCTTACTAATAATCGAAAAAAAATGGAAGTAGAAATTTTAGTAATTGGAAACGAAATCCTTATTGGAAAGACCCAAGATACTAATTCAAATTGGATGGCTAAAAGAATAACAAAATACGGGCATAGGTTAAAAAGAATAACTGCTATAGAAGATAGTATTGAGGTTATTTCAAATACTCTACAAACTATTTTAAAACGCAAACCAGATATGATAATTACTTCGGGAGGGATTGGCCCTACATTTGACGATATGACTTTAGCGGGGATAGCAATGGGTTTAAATCGAGAATTAGAGCTAAATGAACACGCTTATAATTCTATAAAGAAGGCGTATGAACACGCTTACGAAAGAGGCATTTTGAAACTTGAAGGCATGACCAAAGAAAGAGAGAAAATGGCACATCTTCCTCAAGGATCGACACCACTACCAAATATAAGAGGGACAGCGCCTGGAGTGAAAATTAAAGAAGGTGAAACGGCAATTTTCGTACTACCCGGTGTTCCTGCTGAAATGAAAGCGATTTTTCTTAATGTTGTCAAACCAATATTAAAAGAAAAAAGGGGAAAATTCGTAGAAAAGGGTTTCATTTTTATGGGCATTGGTGAATCTCAGTTAGCTCCTTATGTTACTAAGCTTGAAGAGAAGTATCCTCAGTTATGGATTAAAACGCATCCAAGGATCGGACTTTCAGTTGAAGTCGAAGTATCAATAACCTGTTTTAATGTTGAAAATGGAGAAGAATTAGCGGAAAAGGCGTTAGATGAAATGAGAGAAGTCATCTTAAGTTTAAATGGGCGCATCCGAGAAAAATCCTCTGGAACTTAGATCTTTTTCTAATCAAGCACCAAACGATTTTGCGAGTATTAGTTATGATTCTAATTTTGAAAAATTTTTAAACGATCTTTCCTATAAAAACACTAGTTTTCTTAAACGAGTTGAAAATGAATGGAATCGAAAAATTATAATTACATAAATTTAGAGTTTAAGCGAGGCATTTGTATTCTTAATTTCAATCGCCACGATAAAAAAAATGCTCTTAGTATGGATATGCGTTCAGAAATCATAGATGCGTTAAACAATCTTAAGGAGAATAAAAGAGTAAGATCCGTAATATTTTATGGAGGGAAAGACTTTTTTTCCGCTGGTTTTGATAGAGACGAGGTTCAAAAAGTTGTACAAGGAGAAGGTGATTACGAAGCTTTTGTAGAGTCTAATCATCTTTTTCATCAAACTTTATTCGATTTTCCTAAAGTATTGATAGCTGCTATTAACGGATACGCTCTTGCAGGTGCGTTTGATCTCGCAGTAATATGTCACCTTAGAATTGCATCGAAAGGTGCTTTATTTGGCCATCCTGAAATAAGATTTGGTGCGTGTCCATTATTCTTCCCATATATGAGCCTTGTAGGCCGTGGTAAAGCGCTTGAAATCTGTTTAAATACTGGATCTAAAGAAACATTTCTTAAAGCAGAGGAAGCTTTGGAGTTAAACCTGATAAATAAAGTTGTTAATGCTGAACAAGTTCTTGATGAATCGATTAAAATTGCGAAAGAAATTAATAAGTCTCCTGAATTTGCAGTTTCACAACTACTTCAAGTTAATAAACTTAATTTTGATAGGGTTAAAGCTTTCGATAGCGAGATTGAAATATTACTAAAGAGTATGAAGTCACTATTAGGAAAATGAGCTGAAGTTAGAACTTCACAAGAAATTATTCACATTATGAAATAATTAGATTTCCAAATGCATCATAAGCTACTATTTTTGCTTTAGCAGCAGGAGATTTTAAGTATTCCTCTCTCATTATTGACCAAATCATTGAATCTATTAGTTCCCCCTCAATGTTTTCACTTCTGTTTCGTAAAGTGGCTTCATATACGTATCCTAATTTTTTTGGAATTGTTGTACTAATAATATTTTTTGGATCACAGTGAATTTCGACTCGATTTACATGTTCTATCTCAAATGCTACTTTAGTGAGAGCAGCAGAGATTTCTGTAGCATATCCTTTATTGACATGGTTCACATGGATCCAATACCCGATCTCAAACGCGTTTGATCCTACTCTGGGATGGAGGCCGGTTCCTCCCACTAATTCAGTCTCGTTAGGATCGAAGACGCCATATATATAATTTTTATTTAAATCAAAATCGGCACGGAACAATCTAAGGCGTTCTATTTTAACCTTCAGTTCTTCAGGTTCGTCATTTACCCACGGCATCCACGGTCGAAGATGTTCAACACTTTCTTGAACCGATTTTTGTAAAAAAAGCGCATCTTTGGGATTGTAACACCTAATAACCAAACGTTCAGATTCGATGCGATATGCAGGTCCTAAATAAGTATGAGACATATTAAAAGGAAATTTTGATCCTTGATAAATTGTTCAAAAGATATACTTTAAAAAAATTAATTGAATTTACTTAACACTTATTCTAAGTAAAATGAGATAAGACGATGATTCGTTAAAAAATTGACGCCGTTGTGCAACGGGATTCTCAATAAGCACCCACATATGTGTTTCAGCCTATTTCATCGACGCCATTATACTTTACTTATTTCAATCTGTTCAACTTTTTTCGATATCCTAACAAGTTCATCTTCTTTGTTATCAATAGTACCAACAATCCAATTAGAAATGTCATTACTGGAAAGTGTATTAGAAAAATCCTCTACTTTGCTCGGATCGATAGCTAATAGCATACCACCAGCCGTTTCAGAGCACAAACAATCGTTAAAAGCGTATCCTAATTCTTCAGAGAGGTTTTTCGATAGATTAATTGAAGGAACA
>JAUWZT010000010.1 GCA_030615145.1 Promethearchaeota archaeon
GATAAATTTGGGACATTCTTAAATATTTTCTATACTCTTATAAAATACTTGAAAATATATCTACATGCTCTTTAGATATAATTACTTGCTCAAAATATAGTTATTGAAAGAAAAAAAAGAGCAGCCACAGAATTGGGAGATAAAGTAGCTTTTACAGAAATATATACATTCAATAGGGAAACTTTTTTGGAGTGGGGAATTGCTGATGCACTTTTTATTGACGAGAAGGAGATTAGAACGGGACCCCCGCCATCTTACGAAGATATTAAAAAGAAAATAGCTAAACGAGTCAAGAAATTAAAATAAACTTTTTTTCTTATACTTTTATTAATTCACAAGTTCTATCTTATTATTATTACTATCAAACAATTTTAAGATTATAATGTCAAAAATAAAGGATGTATATAAGGAAATAGAAGGAATAATCGGTTCTGATTATATTTCAGACAAAGACTTTATGAAAGCGGCATATTCTCGAAATGTTGACCCGGCGTTTCCAGATAGATGGGCAGATATTATAGTTAGGCCGGAATCAACTGAAGAAGTCTCTGAAATCGTGAGAATCGCTAATAAGTACAAAATTCCAATGGTTCCGAGAGGTGGTGGCGCAGATCTCGTAGGGGGATCCGTTAGCGAAGGTGGCATTCTAATAGACTTAACGAGAATGAATAAAATTATTGAAATAAATGAAAAGGATTACTACTGCGAAGTAGAATGCGGAATCACCTGGGGTGCGTTGCTTTCGGAATTACAAAGACATGGTTTAACAACAGGAGTACTCGGTCCGGGGAGCGGCTATTCAGCTACTATCGGAGGGGGTCTTTCTAATAGTACTGCTGGTTTCGGGTCCACAAAATACGGTGTTATTCCTGACATTTGTTTAGGTGTCGAAGTAGTTTTACCAAATCCACAAGGAACGATAATTAGGACGGGAGCGGCGGCTAATAAGTACGCAAAGCCTTTTTGCAGGTATGGGGTGGCTCCCGATTTTACGGGATTATTTATGGGAGATGTAGGAACTATGGGTATTAAGACTAAAGCTTTCCTACGATTGCATCCTGAGACGCCGTTTAAAGCGCAGCGACATTATATGTTAAAGAAGAACGATTATAATAAAGTTTCTGAGCTCATGTATAACTTACGGAAGGAAATACGGGACGGATTACACGATGTACTAGTAATTCCTATTGTTGTAGTTCAATTATTGGCAGGTATGGTGGAAAATAAACCCGTCAAAAGACCGAGATTAAAAGGACCGGTCTTTTCGATATTAGTAGAATCTACAGATGAACGGGTGCTAGAAATTTACCTTGAACAAATTGAAAATCTTATGAAAGATGATGCTCGACCGTTCGAATGGCAAGAAATTGACCCAGAAGCGCCTCTATCCAAAGATTGGGAATTTAATTTAAAATATGCCTATCATTACTTTAATAAGTTTATATCGGTAGCTCCTCCTAAGATATCGTGTACCACTTGTCATAAAGTTCCAATTTCTGCTTTACCTGAAGTAGCAAATTTAAGCAATCAATTTGATATTAACTACCGGGATGAATATCCACCACAAAGTATTGCATTATTTGCAACGGTTATATTTCTTTTACCTAACGGTAATTGTGTAGTTGTAGGTGGATTTAATGCCGATAACTTAGATGAACAACGCGAGAAATCCATGAATATGTGGCACAAAAAGCTACGTCTTCAAGTTCGATATGGCGGTGTACATTATTGGCTTGGAGAAGCAATTTCTCAATCAATAGTTGAGGCTAATGCCTATACACCTGAATTTATTCAATTTTTCAAAGATATGAAAAAAGTTGTAGATCCAAATTACTTGCTAAGTCCTAAAAAGTTTCACATGTATAGTTACGATAATGATATAACGCAAAATATTATTATGAATGAAGAGTAGATGGAAAAAGATGACTGAAATAAATCCTAACGAAAAGTTTAAGCATTTAAGCAAAATTGGTCCGACAATTTTACAATGTATAAGTTGTGGAGATTGTCGAGAAGCTACAGATTATACTTCAGATCCCCAAAAATGGGGCGTTTGCGTGGCAAGAGATCATACATCTGGCTTTGAAGCTTTCTTTGGAAGAGGAAAAATGCAAATTATTCGCTCTCTTTGGCAAGGAAAATTAGAGCTGAGCAAAGATATGGGTGAAGTAATTTATCAATGTCCAACTTGTAACGCGTGCTCTGAAGCTTGCGCCTATGATATGGATAATGCAGCTATTTACGAGGCTTTAAGAGCGGAATTAATAGACGCGGGGTGTGGTCTGGAAGCACACATACCAATGAATAAAGCAATGGTTGAATTATTAAATCCATATCAGAGAGATAACAAAGAGAAAAAGAATTGGGTGGAAAAATTTGATTTTAACGTAAAAAATGCCTATTCTGAAAAAGCAGATGTGCTTTATTTTGTTGGGTGCACTGCTGCTCTAACTCCAGAAATTCAAGCTGTAGCTATAAACACGGCAAAAGTACTTCGTAAACTTGGAGTTGATTTTTCTATTTTTGGAGAACATGAAGTATGTTGTGGAAGCGTAGGTAAGAGAACTGGGGATATGAAAGCATTCAATTCAGTGGCTGTGAAAAACTACGAGTTGTTCAAAAAAAGTGGCGTTAACACTATAATTACAAGTTGCGCGGGTTGTTACAGGACTTTAAAAGTAGATTACGCTGACATTATTGAGGACTTAGAAATTAGAGTGCTTCACACAATCGAGTATATTAAATCTTTTTTAGAGGAAAAAGATATAACTCTTAAGAATTTAGAAATTAATACGACTTATCACGACCCCTGTCATACAGGAAGAAATTCTGGTCTTTCACCACTTTACGAAGAACCAAGAGAGATATTATCAAAAATATCTAATTTAACCGAGATGAAAACGATTAAAGAGAACGCTAAATGTTGCGGAGCTGGTGGAGGCGTAAAGAAAGGCTTTCCCGATTTAGCATTAGAAGTTGCTAAGACTAGAATTCAGGAAGCTGAGGAGACGGGCGCAGATTATCTTGTGAGTATATGTCCGTTTTGTTATAGAAATCTCGCTGATGCTATAACCGCTTTAAATTCGAAAATTAAGATGGTTGATCTCATGGAACTAATAGATCAAGCATTGCCATAAATAAATAATCAATCCAGTAATTTTAAATTAAAAATTGAAATATAAATAATAGTATTAGTAAAAATCTAATTTGAGGTGAAAATAAAACGAGTTTTTTAAGATCTTCGGGTGGGTTTATGACTAAAAGAGAAACCGCTGACTTCTACGACGCAGAAATGCTGGTCGTGTATTGGGAGACAAAACCCGAAATAATAAAACGATTGTTGCCACCACCGTTAAAACCTACGAGCACTCCACTTGCCTACGCGTTTGTCGCATATTATCCTAAAACAAATTTCGGAGTGACATATAACGAAGGCGCTCTTTTTTTAAGTGCAGAATTTGACGGTGTAGAAGGAGGTTATTGCCTATCAATGCCGGTTACAGACGACCAAGCGTTAGTCGCTGGTCGAGAAGTATTTGGATATCCAAAAAAAATGGCAGATGTTTATTTTAAAAGAGAAAAAAGAATCGTTGAAGGATGGATAGAACGCCAAGGAACGCGATATTACGAAGTTAAGGCAAAACTGAACGGTCGATTAAATGCGCCTGATGCTATGGAGCTTTTTACGGGCACAATTGGTGATGGCTCTGAAATTGTGTCAATAACATATAATTTTAAACATTTTCCTTCTCCAGATGGTAAGGGTTTTGATTACAACCCACGGTTAATAAGAGAAGAGGTTCCATTAAGACCTAAGGAATTAAAACTGGGGAACGCAGAAATTACGTTAAGGTCATCTGAGAGCGATCCTTGGGGCGAAATAGAAGTGGAAAGAGTATTAGGTGCTGCATATTTAAAGGGAGATAATTCTATGAAAAAGGGATACGTTGTAGCCGAAGTAGAACAAGAAAAATTCTTTCCGTATTCTTTTCTAAAGTGGGATATCGATATTTAATTAAATTTAATGAAAATAAAACTCTTTTTTTCTTTTAATTCTTCACTTTTTTAAAGTAGTGATTGACCGGCTTTGTAGTATGAAGATTTCATCGTTTTCTATCGCCCATTCAATGTCTTGAGGAAAATTGAATTCTTTTTCAATTTTTAATCCTAAATTATGAAGTTGGCGCAGTTGATTTTCGTTTAAAGAGCAAATTGTCCTTGATTTTGGGTATGTTTCTACTATAACAGTATGGGCGCCATCAGGGTTTTTTATCGATCTTTTCATTTTTTTCCCGATAATCCTTCTTAAGACTTTAAATTTATTTTTCTTAATTATAATAGAATCTGGGTTAATTAAATTATCAGCAATCGTATTACCAAGCCCCCAAGTGGAATTAATCAACATTTGGTTAGAATCGTTATTGATCACATTAGAAGTGAATAAAACGCCTGATATATGTGAATTAACCATTTTTTGAACAATAACTGCCATATGAATATTCTTCAAAGAGAAATTTACGCCCAACTTTTTCATATGAAGCATATATAATATTGCACGAGGAGAAAATAAAGATGCCCAGCAATTTTTTAACGATTGTAATAAGTCATGAAAAGTAAGATTATATAAATAGCTCTCTGCTTGTCCAGCAAAGGAGAACTTGCTTGAATCCTCGATTGTTGCTGAAGATCTTACGGCAAAAGATAAGTCTATATCCTTCCCCTTAACCAATTTATCAAAAGCTCCTTCGATACTTTCTATTATTTTTTTAGGAATTTTTGATTCCAATATTAATTTCGTAATTTTGGCTGAATGGTGTAAAATTTCTTTTGGATTTAAGGTCTTTTCCAATAATTTACTCAATTGGTCGTAGTACTTCGATTCATTAAGGAATTTCTTGAAACAATTTGTATTGATAATAAATCCGGGGGGAACTTCTGCAGAGAGTTTCATTTTAATTAATTTGATTAAATTAGAACCTTTCCCCCCAAATAAAGCAGTATTAGGCTTTGCTTCTGGAAAAAATACAACGTATTCTGATTCTATCATCGATATTCTTTAAAATAGTAAATAATATAATTTGTTTACTATATTTTTAAATATTTAGTTTTTAAGGAACATTAAAAATAATTACGATAATTAACTATAAATTTAAAAAATAATAGATTGATATTATTTTAAAATAAAATTTTTAGTTGATTTAAATGAAAAAAATTGGGGAAGGACGCTCTTGTTCGTCCAATTCAGAAGCACTAGGGGAATTTGTCTATATCCAATCTGTGGAAGACGTTATAAATTTATTTGATGAAGCCAACGGAAAAATATGTATAGTTGATGATGCAGGTACTACTACTCTTGGTCCAATATTATCAGATTTGGCGGGAGTATTGTGTCCATTCGGTTCTGCGGGCTCACATCTTGCCATAGTTTCAAGAGAATTCGAAATACCTTGTATAATGGGTGTAGAATTTCTAGTAGAAGATTGGTCATCACTGAACGGGAAAAAGGGAAAAATAGTCACAGAAAGTGAAGACAAGGGTATTATTTATTTACTTGAGTAATTATCGAAATTATTTTCAATTTAAATTACAAATTATAAAATTATAAGGAGTTTTTTATATGTTAGGTGATATTAGCGACGAAGAAGCCAATGAAATAATCGTCATGTTTTCTCAAAGTGTTCTAGAAAATTTTCAAACGCGAGGAGTAGTGGAAAGTAAAATATTTCCTGTAAACCATTACATTCACGTTGCTTGTTATATTTTATACGACCAATCTTATCAATATAATATCTTAAAAGAGGTTGCAAGTAAGATATCGCCTGAGGACATCGCGAAAAGATCGAAATCCCTAGGTTCACAGTCAAACCATTTGGGATTTTATTCTCTATTGATGTTGTATTTGCATGGTCGGGCTGAAATTATTTATGATAACCTCATTAAAAAAAAGGCCGGCGAAGATATCGTTGTTGAGCCTGAAAAAAAGAAAAAAGAAACAAAATTCATTATGGACTTTTGGAAAAGAATGAGCCCCAATTATCTCAACGAAGGGGAGCTAACGCTTAAAACTAAAAAAATAACGTGCCTTTCCGAGGATTACATTGAAAACCTAAAAGGCAATATGATATCTATAGATAATAATAAAGATATAATCAAGCAATTAAAACAAACTATCGCCCAACTAACCATCTATAGTTTCCTTTCCCAAGCTGAGTGTCGATTTAGCATTTCTGAGCAAGGACCATATTATTTTGAAGGCAACACTGAACCTTTAGTATTTAAAGAATTCCTGGATCTACATACTGGTGACGATATGTTTGGAATAGATATGTCTGGAAATATGCCATATAAAATAACCAAGATTGCGCCAGTTCCAAATGTGATATTTGGAATGACGCTGAAAGATATGAACAAAATTGAATTTAATGATTTTGGTACTTTATTTGCGGATCCCACCGATCTTTCTTCAAACATAACATCCATAGGAATTTGGACGAAAGAATTAACGCATCCAAAAGATCTTAGGTATCCTGATAATTTAGGTGAATTAAAACCCCTTTCGCTTAATATTTTAACCGAACTATCTGAATTCGCAAAAAGTGCCACGAAAGAATTATATATTGATATATCGAAATGGAACTTTACTAAAAAATTGATGTTCGGGAGCAACCTTTATGTTAATAGAGTCGCAAGTTCATGCGCACAATTCGCTGGAATAGAAGATAAATTTAATTGGACTTGGGCTTTTGACTATGCCGCAGGTAAACCATTGGAAACCGACTTAGTGGACAAAGAAAAAATAGATTTCTACATTGATGTATTAGGGGGAAAAGTAAAGACTACCCAAGACGAAAAAGAAGGAACAAAATCTGAAATCGCATCTTTAGAAAAATACAAAGGTATACATCCATTTCTTCCGCGAATGTTTAGGGGTAAAAGACTCCGAAAATTAGACCCGTTTTATTATTTTTTACAAGATGAATAGTTAATGTTGGATTTAATAATAATAAAAAGTAAAATCTATCACAATTATTTTCAATTTAAATCTAAAAATATCAAATTATAAAATTTTAAGGAGTTGTTTATATGTTAGGTGATATTAGCGATGAAGAAGTTAATGAACTAATCGTGATGTTTTCTAAGAGCGTTGTAGAAAATATTCTAACGCGAGGAGTAGTGGAAAGTAAAATATTTCCTGTAAACCATTACCTTGGCGTTGCTTGTTATATTTTATACGACCAATCTTATCAATATAATATTTTAAAAGAAGTTGCAAGTAAGATATCGCCTGAGGAGCTCGCCAGAAGATCGAAATCCTTGGGCCCAGGATTAAACCAATTGGCTTTTTATTCTACATGTATGTTGTATTTGCATGGTCGAGCTCAAGTTATTCATGATAACCTCAGTAAAAAAAAAGCTGGGGAAACCAATATCGTTGTTGAGCCTGAAACGAAGAAAAAAGAAACAAAATTCATTCTAGACTTTTGGAAAAGATTGAGCCCCAATTATCTCAATGACGAGACACTAATAATGAAAAATAAAAAAAATACTTGCCTTTCCGACGATTACATTGAAAACTTAAAAGAAAATATGATATCTATAGAGGATAATAAAGATATAATCAAGCAATTAAAACAAACTATCGCCCATCTAACCATCTATAGTTTCCTTTCCCGAGCCGAATGTAGAATGAGCATATCTGAGCATGGGCCATATTATTTTGAAGACAACACTGAGCCTTTAATATTCAAAGAATTCCTAGAACTACATATTGGTGACGAAATGTTTGAATTAGATATGACTGGAAATATGCCATATAAAATCACCAATATTGCGCCAGTTCAAAATGTGATATTTGGAATGACGCTGAAAGATATGAACAAAATCGAGTTTAATGATTGGTGCACTTTATTTGCCGATCCAACCGATTTTTCTTCAAACATAACATCAATAGGGATTTGGACAAGAGAATTATCACACCCAAAAGATCTTAGATATCCTGATTATTTAGGTGAATTAAAACCCCTCTCGCTTAATATCTTAGAGGAACTGTCGAAATTTGCAAAAAGTGCCACGAAAGAATTATATATTGATATATCGAAATGGGACTTTACTAAAAGATTGCTTTTTGGGAGTCACATTTATGTCAATAGTCTTTTAAGTGTGTGTGCCCAATACGCCGGTATAGAAGATAACTTTAACTGGACTTGGCCTTTTGACTATGCTTTGGGTAAACCAATGAAAACCAACTTAGTGGACAAAGAAAAAATAAAGTTCTATATTGATAAATTAGGGAAAAAAGTAAAGACAGCCCAAGATGAAAAAGAAGCAGAGAAAGTGCAAATCGCAGCTTTAGAAAAATACGAAGGGGTACATCCATTTATGACGCGACTCTTTAGGAGTAGAAGAGCCGCAAAATTAGACCCATTTTATTATAAATTACAAGACTAATTGTCAATTGTAGATTCAATAATAATAAAAAGAAAAATAAAATAGTTCAAACTTCAGTTCTTAGCGTTAATCCCGCGTTGTGGATAAATACTCCGAAATACCATCGCCTTCTTTACCATTGTAAGTGAATACTGCTACTTGCTCGTAAACTTCAGTTAATCCTTTCTCGGAAGGAAGAGGTAAATATTGCGAAAATATTGTTTTTGATTCTATGGTTCTTTTCTTTCCATTTTCATCCGTTATGATAAATGTTGATGAAACAGGTGTTTTTTCGTTTTCTTTTGTTTTTGTGGTCACTTCTATGCTTTCTATTCTAAGGTTATCAGCGCCTTTAGAATAAATTATTCCATCTTGTTTTACTTCACCAAGGGCTTCAGCTTTGTAAAAATTAATTGTCTCATCTTCAAACTGGGCAACAACCCAATTCCACGAATCAATCCCGCCCCACTCTCTAATGCCCCAGCTGTGGTCGCGATGACCGAAACCCTTAATGGTTCGCGTTTCAATTACTTCCCCCTTTTTTTTCAGGATCAAAGTTCCTGTAGCTATCATAGGTTGCTCATAATGCATCTGAGCAAATACTTGCTCTGTCTTAGTATAGTCCTCCTTAAGAAATGCTAAAGGATCTGTACCCGCAGCTGAATTAAATACTGGAAACCTTCCCTCAAGGTTAACATCTAAATCAATTTGACTATTTTTGAATTTAATTCTCCATTGCTTCATTGGTTTGATGCAGTAATACTTTACTTTCTTATCGATTTCCCAATTAGCAGGCATTTTTTCAAGAGGAATTTCTTTAAAATAAACTCTAACCTTACCATCAATTATCGGCAAAACTAAAACCAGAGACTTTTTTTTATCCATGTTGTAAGATAATCTAGTAATAAAAAAAACGTTATTTGGCCGATCAATAAAATTTAAGTACCAACTCTCGTTATGGTATGGAGGAAACTTTCCCCAATCGTGGCTATATTCATCCATATCTGATAAATCAAAACTTTCATTAACCTGTTCCTTTTGTTTTTTCTCTTTTGTCATAATACATCCATTCAATAAATTTTCTCCTAATAAAAACTAGAAATATAGAATGTTATTTAAAAATCTTCATTTATCAATCAAAATAGGAGATTCTAAAACTCATGCGTATCCGATATAATTCTTCCTCCATCAACTATAATACATTCACCATTAATATAGGATGAATCATCACTGGCTAGAAACAAAACAACATTGGCGATTTCCTCAACAGTGCAAACTCTTTTAAGCGGGTATGATTTACTTATATCTCCAATCCATTGCTCAATTTCTGCTGAACTTCGATCTCCTTCTGAATTTGCTATTCTTACGAATCCGGGACAAACCGTATTTGCTCGAATTTCAGGCGAAAAATCTATGGCAATCGTTCTTGTTAAAGAATTAATCGCCGCTTTAGTTACTGGATAAATACTAAAATTTTTCAAAACTTTAAAAGCAGCACTAGACGATATGTTAACGATCGTTCCTCCTCCACTTTTTAGTATCAAAGGTATAGCGTATTTGGCAAATCTAAAATATCCGTTTAAATTAACGTCAAGAATTCGGTTCCAATCTTCTTCTGGTGTTTCTACAATATTTTTAAAAATATCACCTTTATAAGATGCAGCACAATTTACTAAACAATGGAGCTTATCGAATTCTTTTTTGGTAATTTCTATCGCATCTTTAACTTCATCCGTATTTGAAACATCAGCTTTTATAAATATGGCAGTTCCACCTTTTTTTCTAATCGTATCAACGGTTCTTTTGCCCATTTTTTCTAAAATATCAACAACAACGACCTTAGCGCCTTCAGAAGCAAATTTAATCGCTATCTCGCTTCCAATTGATGGACCGCCGTTTTTATAACCTGAAGCAGCTCCTGTCACTAAGACTACTTTATTTTGCAATTTCATAATTTAATTCATATGTTTTTATCAAATTAAATTTATAGCCAAAATAAAGAAAAAATTAAATATTCATGAAATTTTAAAAAAGAATATATTAAAAATTAAAAACTAGGTTTTTATATGGGAATATTTGATATTTTCAACGCAGATTGGGCTCAAACTTTTAGCACTCCTGAAGGAATAATAGGGTTTCTTATTTCTTATTTGATCTTTCTTATAATAATGGCGCTCTTTCTTAAGCTTGCTTTAAATCTTTTCAGTAAAGCGAAACACACAGATCTCGGAGAAGTCTTTGTAACATCGTTAATCTTAACCATTCTTTTTGCTCTTACATTTTTGTTTCTGGGTGGGTGGTTAGCATGGGTCATAGTTTTAATTGTTACGTGGTTAATCATTAACGGACGGCATCATACTGGATTTTTAGGAGCGATAGTAGTTACAATTCTAGCTTTTATACTATTTATAATTGTTATTATATTGCTGGTTGTGCTATTTGGTTTTACCCTATTTATTATACTATTTTAAATTAAATTTTAAATCTTTTTTTTTTCTCTTAAATTTATATTAAATGAAAAAACCAATTTAACAAATGATAAGAAAAAAGATTTTTTAAGTATTAGTTAAAGATTTTATTCTCTCGTCAAATTCTTTCTCTGTAGATTCAATTTCTCTTACGACATTTTTAAGGACTGGAATCCAGAAAAAGGGAATAAAAACCCAAAAGAAAATTGAAATCATCATTCCAATAGCAAAACCGAATATATCTGCGATAATGGTTCCGATTAAAGGACCAATCGCCCGTCCAATGATGTCAAAAAAATTTGAGGTTGCCAACACAGTTCCACGGTTTTCTGGTAAGTTTAAGTCTACGACTGTGGCATACCAGTTTCCGTTTACGGCTCCATTTGCAAACATTCCAATACTGAATAGTACGATCCAAATTAATAACCCTGGAAATAAATTAGGAGCACTAAACGGAATAAATAGTGCGGCGAATAGAAATGGAATAGGTGCAATATTACCAAATAACGCTAAAAGAACCCTCGCTTTTTTATTGCCTTTTTTAAACTTCTTGTCTCCAATATACCCAAACACTACAGTCCCAAGTATGATACTTACGAGGATAATTAAGAAAATTAGCACAGTCACATCCGTGGTAATCCCATGATGTACTTCCATATATGCGTAAAGTAAGGTTAGTATAATGCCGGTAGGAATCGTATCTACAAAATTAACAACTAACCAAATGTTAGCTTTCTTTTTAAAAATTATCCTTACATCTGATAGTTTTATCCTATAAGAGTAATCGACAGCGTCTATATCAAAGGAGTGATCTTTACCCAAACGAGAAGGTTCTTTAAAAAGCAAAAATAATAACGATGCCAAAATTCCAACAATGCCAATTACTAGAAAGGGGAATCTCCAATCAGTACTACCAGCGTATGTCGCTAAAGCGCTACCAAAAACTATTCCAAAAAAAGATGCGATCGAGAAAAACGAGAAGCCTTTAGAGCGATCCTCACTCGAGACTATATCCCCCATTAACGAAAAAATGCTCGGAATTAATGCGCCGTACCCTATTCCTGTTAAGATAGTTAAGAAGAAAAAAACGGAATAACCAACGATTCCAGTTGGAACAGTTATAGTGAAAAGCGAAAATATGGAAAATATTAAGGCACCAAAAAACACGATCCACTTTCTAACGATTTTATCGGCCAAATACCCAAAAATTAACATCGTTATCCCAGTAAAAATCATAAAAGAGAAAGTAAGTACTCCAATAGGTGCAGTATCACCTCCAAACCCGAAATAGCTTGAAATGACGAGTAAATTCGGCGAAATCATATTTGATACTGAATTAATAAGCGTAATGATCAAAACAAATAGAATAATTGACAGTAATGGCATTTTCTTAGAAATATCGTTCATACTATAAATATAAACTTTATTCTATAAAAAGATTAAAAAAGACTTTGAAACTTAAAATAATTCACAAAGAATTAGATTGCAATATTTTAATTAGTCTTACATCAAAAAAAGATTCTAAAAACATAGATATGCAGATTAAAACTTAACACAGCTCCCCAAGTTTCTCGTAGCAGTCAAAAACACTATCTAAATTTTCGATATAGTTTAACATAGATGCATACCATCTATCAAGTAATTCGCGAGTCTGCTCCTTAATCATTTCTAAATCTTTTGCTCCGTAAACATATAAGTATCCACGTTTAATCTTTTCTTCTCTATCCTTTTTTTCGCTGAATTCTTTTAAAGACATTGATTTTCTTTCGATAACATTAACTTCAATTAGAGTTTGGAGGGCTCTTTGAATTGAGCTACGATCTTTTTTAAAAATTTCTGTTAATTCCATCGTACTAACGTTGTCGTGTTTTAATAAATAAGAAAAAACAACTGATTCTATAACGTTAAGTCCTAATATGCATTTAAATAATTTTCCACTTTTAAAAATCTTTTTCTCCTCTAACATTCCTTTTAATTGGTCTGAAATACTTTCCAAGGATTAACACCAATAATTATTTTGTTATTAAATTTAAAATTTAATAAAGTAAAAAATAAAAAATAAATTACGCGAAAGACTGAAGTTTTTCCAGGATTCTGTTCATGTAATCTTCGTTTACTGCGCCAACAATTTTATGTATTACCTTATTATCTTTAATAAATAATGTCGTAGGAATTCCAGTAATTCTGTAATTTTGGGCTATAGAACCGACTTCGTCAACGTTTACTTTAACAAAGATAAAATCTTGATAGCGTTCCTTTTGAATTTTTTCGAATATTGGTGCAAACATCATGCAAGGAGAACACCAAACCGCCCAGAAATCTATTATTATAACCTTATCAGAGAAATCTTGGGTTAATTTATTAAACTCTTCTGCCGAATGAATTTTAACTATTTCTGTTGGCATCAATTGAGTTTTTACCAGCATTTCGGCCTTTTTTAGCCGAATTTTTTCTAAATCATTATCAGACATTTTCTTTTCCGTTTTTGTGTTGTTTACCATTAAGTTTAAAGTGGTGATATAGTGCATCACAATCACATAACTTTATTAATTTATAATATTTAGCCTTCTATTTAAAGCTCGCGATTATGAAAAAAAAGTCCCAACAAAAGAACGAAAAAACGAAAAATTTTCAAAACTCTTTTTATAATTATAATCAATAAAGATTAACAATATTAGTAGCCTATTTTTCTATTAATAACACTTAAAAGAGCAAATTTATTCTATTTTTCTATAAAGAGATATTGATATCGGTGTAATTAAAGATGAACATTCATTCGCTTTTTATATTAAAAAATACTGGAGCTTGTATTTACAGCAAAAATATCACGAGCGATTTTGATAATATTGAACCCAATTTAATTACGCCCTTTTTTTCAGCGTTATTTTCATTCTCAGCAAATGTTATCTCTAAACAAACTCCGGAAATTCTTGAAATGGGCGGATTTAGAATTGCTTTTAAAGTGAAAGGAGAATTTATTTATGCTATTTTAGCGGATTCAAGTGCAAGTTTATTGTTTATTAATTCCCGTTTGGTTAGTATAGTTGATGTATTTGAAGAATTTTTAGAGAACAACGATGTTGAAGATTACCAAATAATCGAAAGCGCCGAATTCGACTCTAAAATTGATTCAATTATTACCGGTGAAGATGAATTGATCGGTAGTCAACCTTTATATAGAAAAATTATCGATTTCATTAAGAGATTAGTGTTAGAAAATGAGATAATAGGAGCTGCTTTATTTACGATCAATGGAAAAGTAATTTATACTTCTCTCCCGCACAATATATTGTTATCCTCTTTAAAAGAATTAGAAATTAGACATATGGTGGCAAACGAATTCAAATTGACGTTTGTTAGCTTAGACAATGGACAAAAAGTCTTTACGAGAAAAATAAATATTCCGTGGAAGCTCGATCCATTATTGATCGTAGTGTTATTCGAGTCTTCGGTCCCTCTCGGTATGGCTGAATTAAATTTAGATAAATTAGTTAAAACAATCGAAAATATCCTTTAGTTTTTTATTAGTTAATATTTTATTATGAACGCTTAAGAAAACACCTCCATTTATGGGGGTGATGAATTAAGCACGATCTTTTTTAAAAAAATCAAAAAACCACTATACTTTAATCCATTTAAAGAATGATTCTTTCTTTTTAGGTACAAATGATTCGAGCTCTCAATGTTCGGATATATCCGAACAAGACGCAACGGACTCAGATTCACAAAACAATAGGGTGTAGTCGCTTCATTTACAATCAAATGCTCATTGAGAGGGGGGAAGTCTATGAACGGTTCAAAGGCGATAAAGATGCACTTAAGAAGCACTCCTATAAAACAGAAAAGCAATATAAGGTCGAGTTTCCGTTTTTAAAAGAAGCTGATTCCATTGCCTTACAAGCCTCAAGAGAGCATTTGTTTAAGGCATATCAAAACTTTTTTAACGGTTTAAAAAAAGGACGTGGGGTCGGCTTTCCAAAATTCAAGTCAAAGAAAGGAAAGGAAACCTACACGACCAAACAAACGAATGGAAACATCAAGATTGATTTTGAAAGAAAAAAATTAAAGTTACCAAAACTCGGATGGCTTAGATTTAACGATAAGAGGGTGTTTTCCGAATTGATCAAACATGCCACTATTAAAAAAACGAAATCAAACAAATATTTCGTTTCTCTGACCTTAGAGGCGCAGGAGGATGTAAAGGAACTACAAGAGGTACATGAGAAGGATGTTACTGCGTTTGATATGTCAGCAAATAATTTTTTGGTGAACGATCTTGTTAAGATGGAGAATCCACGATTCTACCGTTTAGAGCAGAAAAAGACCAAGAAGCTAAACAAGGAACTTTCGCGAAAGAAGAAAGGTTCTAAGAATCGAGAAAAGGCACGTTTAAAATTGGCACGACACTACGATACAATATACAACAGAAAGAAGGATTGGACACACAAGCTCACCAGAAAATTAGCTGACACGTTTGATGTTATTATTTTAGAAAACCTAAACGTGAAAGGAATGCAGAAGTTCTATTCTGGTTTGTCAAAATCGGTTTCTTTAGATTTCTCATGGCATCAATTCACGACCTATTTAAAATATAAGATGGAATGGTTAGGAAAGCATTTCATCCTCGTAGATAGATTTTTTGCTTCCAGTAAACTATGTTCGTGCTGTGGTTGGAAAAACAACAACCTTACCTTAAAAGAAAGAGCGTGGACGTGTCTGGATTGTGGAACTACCCATGAGAGAGACGAAAATGCTTCTGTTAATCTGAGAGTTGAAGGAATAAGAATCCTAAAAGAAGAGAAATATATCACGATCATCCATGATGATAAAACTACCGTTGGAACAACGGGAAGTCACGCCTTTGGAGATGATGTAAGACCTAAAGAGATTCTTCAGAATCTTTTCGGGCAGTTTTCGAGGAAGAAGGAATCCATCACCCTTTAGGGTGTGGTAGTTCAAACTAGTGAATTTAAGAGGCTCTATTAAAATTCTATTTAATTTAATAATCTTTTTTTTTTATTAATAATTTAAAGATTTAATGAACTATGATATTATTATTATCGGTGCGGGGATTTCTGGAGCATCTTTAGCGTATAAGGCATCAAAGTACGCAAAAACGCTTTTAATTGAATCGCAAGATTACGATCGGGAAATACCTGTTAGAATAAATATATTTGCAGAACATAATAAACCTTTTATTGACGATGTCTTCTGGAACGATGATTCAATTTTTCCACGTCCTTTTCTCCAATTAAACTATAAGAGCGACAAGTATGATGGCCTTTTGAATTCGAAAGAATTTGGCGCGCCTTTAGGAAAGATTTCACACACAGAAATATTAATTAAAAAACTTATTGATAAGTTTAAAGATAATGGTTGTACAACGCAATTTAATGAAAAAGTGGCAAAAATAGTAAAACATACTGATTATGTTGAGGTTATTAACAATAAAGGAGAATCTTATAACACTAAACTTTTAATTTTAGCGACAGGTTCTCGTGGTTTTGATTTACAGAAATCGTTAGGCTTTGAAATTCCTGACTCTTTTATGGGGATATATACTAACACATATGCTGATGAAAGCCTACTAGATGAGAATTTTAACTTTCAATATATGTTTCATTTAAACCCTAACATAAGCCCTAATGGCCCCTTCTTTTTTAACGTAGGAAAGGGTAGGATTTCGACAGGATATCTAGGCAATAAAGAATCTCCTGACCAGCTCAAAGAAAAATTAGATAGAATTCTAAGAAACTATAAGAAAATTCAACCTTTTATGAATGGATTGAAATGGGACGGAAATTTCATAACTGGAGGGATTTCAAAACATCCAATAAGTACGATGACTAAAGATCGCGTAATTGTCTTAGGGGAGGCCGCAGGAGTGGTTACCGCATTCTTTTACGAAGGACTTTTAGGTGGTTTAGCTAGCGCCGATATAGCGGCAAAGCTCATAAAACCTTTATTAGAAAACGATTCAAACTTTTCAAGACCAGAATTAATAACATACGACAGGGAGATTGCTCGAATTTTGTTAAATGGATATTTTAGAAATGGAGTTGCCTGCGAATTGCTGTTCTACAGTAAAGAATCGTCCGCAAAAACCTTATGGACAACTTATACTAAAATATTAAATACTAATAAAACAGTTAGAAGATATGTGTATGAAGCACATACTATCCAAGATTTATGGAATTACGACACAGATAGAGATAGATATGTCGGAGAGCGCTTATTTGGTGCTCTACCAGGGCTACAAAAACTAACCTTATGGCCAAAATTTTTGAAAGCTATGTCTAAATAGTAGAAATCTTAGATTGTTATGTTTAGAATGTTATGCCCAAATAATATGAATTGTGTACAAAAAAGAATATTTGTGGCAACAGTACAAAAATTTAGAAAAAAAACCTCATTTTTAAAGTAAAATTAATACATTTTGTTTAGTAAAAAAGGAAGTTAAAAATATTTTGTTATCAAAAAATTTTTATCTTTACAAAATACAAAAAAATACAAAATCGAGAGATTATTTTGGCTACGGAATATAGCGTTTTATGTAAGTTAGGAGGTTTTGTGAATTCTAATCTGGAAGTTGTGAGTTCCAATCCTTCGCTTGATGCTTCATCTGAATCAGAAATCCTTTCAAAGTGTTTCCCAATTGGGAGCAAGGTTGGAGATTACATTATCGATAAGTATAATAAATATAGCGTTTTATCTTATGTTTTCAAGGTATTACAAGAAGAAAACCGCGCAGATCTCCTCACTTTTTCACTACTACTGAAGAAAAAAAACAACACTGAGATTTATAAGCCAGTAATTAAAGAACTAATAGATGTTTTAGAAGCAAATAACCTCTTAACCGAGAGAGTTTTGACGGAGTACCAACAAACCATCTTTGAAGGGATGAACGAAGAAAAAGATATTAATATTGAAAACATAGTAATTGATTTCTCGAGAATTTTTACATATATTAAATCTAAAATAATTAAACAAAAACCAAACGTAAAAGGGAGTTTTTTTTAAATGGTAATCGATGATGTTTTATTAAGCAATTTAGGCTTCATTGCTAATGTTAGTAGTGCAATTTTTATCCCATTGGCAACACTTGTACTAGGTAGAAAGCTTTTAAAGGATAAAAAAACCACAGGACAATATAATATGGTACGTTTACTAATCTTTATCACCTTTCTTGACTTTTCGATCTTAGCGCTGACCGAATTTATTATAAAAGATGTACTCTTAAGAGCACCTGCTCTTATTGACCCATATAATGCTACATTCGGACTCTACAATATTTTAGTTGCTATGATGATAACTCTTGGTCTTACTTTGATTTTTTATATCAATAAATTAGAATTTCTGTATTACACGCCAATATTCTTCTTTACTGGAATGTATATTTTTTATCTTTTCACTGGATTTGACAGTTGGCTTGAGGATTATACTACTCTTGGAGGCGCCGCAAGTATTATCTTTTTATTCTTTACGGCTTTTCGGGTCAAGGATAATGGAGCTTTGGGCATAGCAATATTTTTCACCCTGGCTTTTAGTACCCAATTCATAGATGATGCATTAATATCAAGAATTGTTATTATTAGCTATGTAGTTTTTATTATCTTTTTTTCACTTGGACTATTTAAACCGTTTAAACAGGGGGTCGTATCTAAAGATGAGTGATACTTTTGTCTTACTAATGCAAATTATCTACATTAGTTTTTGTGCATTGTCAATATTCCAGGTTAGGAAAAAATGGAGAGAAGATAAAAATAAGATGTATTTAATCATCATTTTATATATTGTGACGCTTGTTTTAGTCTCACTTATATATATAATAGCTATATTTACGGAATTTAATACATCTATTGTTATAGGTGGGAACTTGACTGTTGGTCTTGCTCTAGCATTTTTTAATAATGCTATTCAAGTAGAATTCGTACTTTTTCTAAGAAAATACAACAAATTATATACACTTCCACTTATTGCTACGTTTTATATCGCTTTTGGATTATTTCTGAACAGTTCAACTATTATCTTTATTCTGTATTCGTTGGTTGTTGGATTTGGGTTCTCGTCACTTCTCATAAGAGACGGAAAGAAACAGCGAAACGGTTTAGCCATGGGAATGGGTATATTTTTCTTAATATATGGTATTGGGGCTATGTTAGGAAATGTTATGCTTTTGGATATTTTCAGAGTTGTTGGGGTAGTGGTGTTTTTTGTATCGAGTACTGGATTCTTTGAAAAATATGTATTCGTCAACGAAGAGATCGAAGAGCGTATAATGAAAACCTGGATTTCTAAGTTAGTTGTATAAGAACAATGATTTTTTTTATTTTTTTCCTTTATTTTTAATCATATCTTTATAATCATTTAATTTGTTAGCAAATTATATGTTTGCATCTTTGTATTAAATAAATTTTGTGCTATTGAAAAATTTAGATAATTTACTTCTGAAAAAAATTATTCTGTGGCAATATAACATAATAAAGAATTAATGCATTCCTTTTTATTTAAAAACATTTATTATATTTTCAAATTACAATTTTTAATCACTTAAAAAAATAACCAAAAACTGAAGTAAAATGGGAGTTAAAGATATTATAAAAAGGGTCTTCACTAAAGAAAAGAAGATTGTTATCTTAGGGCTTGACTCTTCTGGAAAAACAACCTTAGTTAGCTTCTTACAGAATGGCACATTTATCGAACATACCCCTACTATGGGCAAGGAACTAACTGCGGTAGATGTGTCGGGTGTGCGTATCAATCTTATGGACATGGGTGGTCAAAGAGATTTTAGAGACTTATGGCTTGGAGAGGTTGCTCATGCAGAATGCGTAATATTTATGGTTGACGCTTACGATAGAGAAAGATTTAACGAAGCTAAAGCCGAATTATGGAAGCTAGCCCCAGTTCTTAAAAGAACACCTTTAATAGTGTTAGCTAATAAATACGACCTCCAACCTATTGCTCAGCTAAGTGAAATTATAGTAGCCTTGAATTTGACAAAATTACCTTCTTTTGAAATTTTACCTATATCCTGTAAAACGGGATACGGCATTGTTAAAGCATTTATGAAAATTTATTATAAATTAACTGGAAAACCACTTGCTAAAAGAATTAGTCCAAAAGCTATAACTATCTTTGATCAAGGAGGTATACCGTTAACATCATCTTCGAACGAAGATATTTTACAAGGAGGATTATTTGCTGCAATTAATAGTTTTGTAAAAGAATCATTTAATTCAGAACTTAACCAGCTAAAAATGAGCGGAAATGTTATTATCTTAAAGCGGTCTAAACATCTAATGGGCTCAATAGTTATTAGTGATCAAGATAATATAGATCCTAAAGTAGCTGAAGAAGGATTAAATGAATTATTGTGCCACTTAGAGAATATGTGCCCTGAGCTTGGGAGAGATCAATTAGATACGGGTAAAATTGAGTTTTTAGTTGAGCAATACGCCTCAAATATTTTATAGAACTTATTTTAAGGATTTTTTTTCTTATCTTTTTTTTAAATGTTCATATAATTTAATATGAAAGTGAATTAGATTAAGATCAACAAATTAAAATTAAATTCATATGAGTAAAAAAATTATTTGTTAGTGAACTTCTCTGATAAGCCTTTTTGAAGTTTTTCTACTGATTTTTTAATATCAGTAATAAAAAGGCTAATCTCGTTTCCTATTTTGGGATTTATTTTGATTGCTTTATCTATGTTTTGGATCGCTGAATGGTAATCATTTTTATCTAAATAAGCATATCCCATAAAAAGCCAAGCAAACGCGTAATCTGGGTCGATTTCCGTTGCCTTTTTATAAGCGTCAATTGCGTAATCAAGTTGTTCTTTATGTTTATACGAATTTGCCATATTATAGTATGCTAATGCGTAAATTGGTTCAAATCCAACTGCTTTTTTATAAGAGTCGATTGCTTTATCGAATTGATTTAATTTTTCGTAACTAAATCCCATATTATTCCATGATTTTGCGTGTTTAGGGTTGAAATTAATAGCTTTCTTAAAATAGTCAATGGCAGTGTTGTACTCGTGTCTATCATTGTTTGCAATACCGATGTAATAGTAAGCGTCTATAAATGTACTATCTAGTTCTATTGTTTTATTGCAATCTGCGATGGCATTATCATAGTTTTTTCTTTTAATTTCTAATATAGCTTTTTCAACTAATTTCAGCTTGTATTCGTATTTAATGGCAATTAAGTTTTTAAATTCTGGACTTTTGATGGATTCGTTAATTTTAATTGCTCTTTCAAAATTTTTAAAGGATTCTTTAAAGGCTTCGCTATCTGCTAACTGTACGCCTTGCTCAACTAGTAGCTTGATTTCAGAGTGGTATACTTCGTCAATAGATTTCTTAATTTGTTCCATTTCTTGAAATCTGCGGTTGGGGTCATCGATAGTTTTGGCGTAATCCATTTTTTTGTTAAGTTTTTCGAGTTCCTTTTCGTATTTTTGTATTTCTTCAGATAAATCTCCACGGTCTACTAACTCTTTTAATTCAGCTTGATAGACTAAGCCTTTAATTTTGTTAATTTCTTCTTCCATCTCTTGAGTTAGGTACATTTTATTCGTCATTTCCAGAGCCTTATTAAAAATTACTACTGCTTCGTTATAATTTTTCAGAGCTAATTTATCTGTACCTTCTTTAAGAACTTCCTCAATTTGCGCGAGATAGACCTTATTTACAGTATTTTTCAAATCTATAAAAAATTCGTTAGTTTCTTCAGGAATAGCCATTCTCTTTGCGACACTAATTGCGGCATATAGCTCGTTAATTGCTTTTTCGTAATCTCGTTGTCCAATTTTTTGAATCGATTTTTCTTTAATAAAATTAATCCTCTTTTTACAAGCCTTGTTAATTAAATTATTTATATCGGTTATCTGCTCGTTTCGTTCTCTTGATTCAGCCATTTTATTTGCAATATCTAAAGCCTTATAATATATATCAACTATTTCGTTTACAACGCTAACATTTTCCTCAAAATTTTCTTTAATAGTTAACTCTTTTCCCTTATCTAAAATAGGTTTAATTCTTTCTAAATAAATTGGATTCAACACATCTGAGGCAATAGAATTTATTCGGTTTAATTCCGATTTCTTTTGTTCTGAATCGTACATTTCATTAGTAATTCTAAATGCTTCTTCGAATTCTTTGGCTGCTTCTTCGAAATTATTTTGTTCGATTAAGTTTTGTCCATTTTGTACAATAGAATTCACTTTATTCGAATAAATTTGGTTGATCAAACTTATTAAATTGGTTATTTCAGTATCTTTTAATAGAGACTCGTAAAAATTATCTGTCAATTTAAGACCCTCGCTAAATATTTTAAGCGCGCCGTCAAGATTTCCGCTTACTTTTAATTGATTTGCTTTTTCAACTAAAAGATTAACTTTTATGGAATATGTCTCATTGATAGAATTTTCAATTTTTTTAATCAGTTCACTTTCGAGATCTTCCATATAAAACTCTTTGGCGGCATTTAAGGTGTCTCTAAGCATACTAATCGCTCGATCGTATTGCTCTTCCTTTTTTACTGTTTCGGCTTGGAAGAGGGACTCTTCAATTTTGGTTTTATTTATTATGTAATTAATTTCATTAACTTCATAATCTCTCAAGCCCTTGTCTACAATTTTATCAGCAATCCTTCCTGCTTCGTCAAAAGTTTTATAAGCATTGTCGAAATCGTTGTTTTTAATTAAATTATTTGCCGTCTCAATAATATCGATGATTTCTACAGAATATATTTGGTCAATTTGAGATTTGATGTTTGCTGTCTCGTCTTCGCGTTCTTCTGGTTCTTTTACATTCTCCTTTACGAACCTTAAAGCTTCGAAATACTTTTCAACAGCTTTATTGTATTTTCTTAAGTTTTTGAACTCATTTCCTTCTTGCATAATCGAGTTAAGTTTCTTTATGTCGGATTTTTTAACCATTTTCTATACGCCTTCCTTATTAACTGAAGCTATTTATTTTTTTACAGTTAAATCTTAGAATTAATCAAAATTTTTTAAACTTTTCTTATAAAATACTTACTCAATGGAAAAAATCAATTTTTAATTTGTTTGAATCAATTCTTATAATATAAAAATTATCAAATATTGGTTTTATGAGCATGATAAATTTAGAAAAAAAAATTTATTTTGGAGGGTTAATAGTAACTTTAAACGAAAATCAACCCTTCGTCAAGGCTGTAGGAATTGAAGGCGAAAAGATCGTATCTGTTGGTGATTTAGAAGATGTTAAAAAAGTCTTAGGGAATGAATCTGCGCTTATTGATTTAAAAGGTCACTCTTTGCTTCCAGGATTTATCGATTGTCATCTACATCCGATTATTTATATTTTTTATTTATTAAGTCCTGATGTATCAGATGTGAAAAGCATTGAAGAGCTTAAAGAATATTTAAGAAAAGCATCAAAAGAAAGAAACAAAGACGAGCTGATGATGGTATTTAATCTTTGCGAGGAAAAATTCGATGTTCCAAAGTTACCTAATAAGGGAGATTTAGACGAAGCATGCCCCGATCATCCTGTTTTTGTGTTAAGATATGATGGACATATAGGAATCGCAAACACTAAAGCGTTAGAGCTAGCAAAAATAGATGAGCACACGTTAGTTCCTGAAGGTGGCGAAATACGAAAAGATAGTAATGGAAATCTTACAGGCGTCATATCTGAGCAAGCATTAGACATCATTTTATCTAAAATGTCATTTCCAAACGTAGAAAAAATAAAAGAAGCGGCTGTTAAAGTTTTTAGGATTTTCGCTCAGAAAGGATTGACATCGCTTCACGGTATACTTAGTGCCGATAGCACGGGAGAATTTGGTATTGCAGGAGCAATGGAACTACCATTACGTAAATCAATCCAAAATAGTATTTTACAAAATTGGTACGCTTTAATCAATACTGAGAAACCTAAAAAATTACTCAAATTAAGAAAACCTCCCTTAGATGGTGGAAAGAAAGATAGTAAGTTTAAAGTTGGTGCTTTAAAACTATTTCTCGACGGCACTTTTGGAGCAAAAACAGCATGTATGTTCGAACCCTTTTCAGATGAGCCAGGGGCGTGTGGATTTTGTGTTGTTAAGGAGGAAGCAATTTACGAGAAGATGGTTGTAGCCCATAACAATGGTTTTCAAATTGGGATTCACGCAATCGGAGATAAAGGAAACCGAATAGCCATGGATTTATATAAAAAGCTTTTAACGGAATTTCCTCGGGACGACCATCGCCATAGAATTGAGCATGCATCTATGTTAACTAAGGATGTTATTAAAGATATGGCTACTTATGGCATAATTGCTTCGTGTCAACCACCCTTTATTAATTCTGAATACACTTGGTTGACAAAACGGCTTGGTGAAGAACGATGTAAGTATACTTATCCAATGAAATCAATTATTGATGCGGGCGTCGTTCTTGCTTCAGGATCAGATTGCCCGATCGAAGATCCTAGCCCTATCTTAGGATTACATGCTTTAGTAACTAGAAATGGTTTTATTCTAGAAGAGTGTATAAGTATGGAAGAGGCTTTAAAAACCTATTCTATTAACGCTGCCTACGCTGCCTTTGAGGAAAACATTAAGGGGAGCATAGAAGTAGGAAAACTTGCTGATTTTGTTATATTAGATAAAAACCCATTAAAAGTTCCTAAAGACGAGATAAAAGAAATTCGCGTTCTTGAAACAATTATAAGGGGTAGATCAGTTTTTAAGAAAGAATAAAAAAATATTATTATTTTCATTTTAAATGTTCTTTAATAAATTTCTCTCGAATAAAATTGAAAATATAAAATTTAATCTGTAAAGTATAGGTGTTCATCGTGTCCAGTTGCTGCTATAAGATCTTGGCCAAGCTTTTGAATGGCTTTTTTAGTTGGGTTTTGCAGAATATGTTTAGCTATATTAACAACTTTAGTTAACTTTCCATCCGAAAATTCACGGATAATGTTATCGTATCGAGAAAAATCTAATCCGGCCGTATAAACACCTGCGCTTCCATGACCTGCCGTAGACGAAACTTGCCAGTGCTCTACTTTTAACTCTATTTTAGAAAGAAGTAAACTAGCTGTATACCATTCTATGTATAAATTCATCCGTTTTGATTTTCCTTTTGTTGTTTTGAGCATCTTCAACGCTCGGTTTAATCTATCTGGGTGCATTTGTCTAAACACTTTTTGTTGGAGCTCGCTCATGTTATCTCTAACATGCGCTTTTATTTGCTCAACGATTACTTCAACCTTTTGCGCTCTCTCCTCTGTTATCTCTTGGTGAATTGATTGTATATGACGTGCAATTGTTTCGTTCAAATCTTGACTTTGATCGAGGGATGTTTCTTGATGGCTCGGTGGAGATGCTGAAGAACCATGTTGGATTTCAGAAGGCATGCTATAAATTTCTCTCTGTTGTAGGTTAAAAAGAGCTTCTAATTTCGTAGGATCTTGTCTAACTGCGTTAAATCTTTCTTGTATGTCCTCTCGAGAATATCCCATATTCATTAAGTAAAAAGCAGCACTTGCTAGTTGGTTTTCCAAAGCTTCCGAAGTACTGTAAGCGCTTGTGCCCCCAAACTGTTCCCTTAGTCGATCGTCCGCAAGCAAACTAATTTTCTCTTCGTTAATTTCATTAATTTTTAGAGAATTTATTTTGGTAAGTATGTGATCTATTTGATCGCTGGTTAAATAGCTTAGGTTCCCTATTGGTCCAACCATAAAGGAAATTTTCTCCATTTTTTTTAAAAGTTCGGCGACATCTTGCTGTGTTTTACCGTTTGAAACTATTAAAAAGTGCTCCAAGAAGCTTTTGGTAAAGCCCGCAATTATAACAAGATTTTTCTCGTCAAATTTATTAAGATGGTTGTTCAATCCATTATCTTGAAATTCAGTAGGAAGATTAATGTTATAGACCAATACATTATCTATTATCATGTAAATATAATCTGCCTTATTCATAATAACCCTAAATAATCAAGAATTTTAGATATAAATATTTTTATGACAACTTATTCAATACAGAATTACTAATCTAATAAAATTAATCTAATAAATACTTTCATTATCAGTTTTTTTGATATTTTTTTGCTATTCTCCGCGCAAAATTCATTTGTTCTTTAGTCTCAAGACTGCATGGTCTATATTTTCGTATCCACCTTACGGGATCCATATGTTTGGGAATATATCCATTATAAGCAGCCCATGCTACAATAAATTGTCCGGTTCTCCCACACCCCGCAACACAATGAACAACGATTGATTCATTATTTTGTCTATGTTTCTCACAAATTACTAGAAAATCTTCTATTTGCTTTTCAGTTGGTAATCCATAATCAGGAACATTTATGTGATAATAATTAAATCCGTTAGGTATATCTTTTCTGTTATCAAATTCCGAACAATTCATTATAACTGAGATTCCTTCTTTTTTGTATTTTTCAAAAACCGGCGGATCAGGCCACCAACTTGCTGCCATTTTTTCTTTAACAATCCATGTAAATGGTTGTGTTTTTTCAGGCATCCCACCTCTAGGCCAATACAAAGGACGAATATTTAATTACCTCTTACTTTCTATTTATTATTATTCTTTAAATTCTAACAGTTTAATTTAACGATAATGAAAGATAAAATTTCCTCTAATATTTTTTGTTATTCGAAAAGATATGTTGTATCTTTATGTCCTAATTTTGAATTTCTGACATAATTAGAAAATAAACAATATAATAATAAGAAAAAAAA
>JAUWZT010000032.1 GCA_030615145.1 Promethearchaeota archaeon
GAAAAGAAAAAAGTAAACCTCCCTGAAGTAATTAAGAAATTAATTTTATGTCGGAACAAGACGTGCATTTCTAATTCCAATGAACCAATTGAAACAGAATTCATGGTTCTAGAAGAAAAACCACTAAAAATTCAATGCATTTACTGCAACAGGATATATAAATTGGACGAAATTGTCTTTAGTTCTAAGGGGAAGATTGAGAAGAAAATAAAACAAACTATACAATTGTAGTTTAATTCAGGGAAAAGCTAAAAATGTATGTGTAATAACAGTAACAATCATAAATAATAAGAAAAATATTCCAATACCCGGTTTTATAATATTCTTCCAGCTCCATTCCTCTTTATCGTATTCGTATTTATATACAATAAAACTCACAAAAAATGGCGTAATAAACAAAAAACATAACATCCAAATTAACAACCACCAACCAATCAAACCAAACAACAATCTTCCTATTAAACCGCTTAAAACGCCTGAAATCGCTCTTACCCAATATAATCTTGTCTCTTTTTCTAATCGAATATCAATCTTTTTGGTCGCTTTTTTATCCACCTGAAGATCTTGTTTTGGAAGTAGTTTTTTTTTCTCTTTTATAAGTCTTTGCCGTTCTTTTTTAATATTAACCCTTTTCGGCCGTTTATCTTTTTTTCCCATAATTAGTATTATTAATATTATTTTTTTTATTAAAATTTTGTAAATTAGATTTAGTTCAATTTATTTTTGATTTTTTAATAAAAGAAAAAAAAAGAGAATTATTATAATATACAATGAAAAAAAATATTAAATTTTCAAATTTCGACGTATTTGCTATTACGAAAGAATTAGATTTAGTTCTAACTCAAGGTAAAATTACTAATATCTACGAAATTGAGGATATATTAATTTTAAAAATTAAGACTAAATTAAATGAAAAAAAATATTAATCGTTAAAAACGATTCGCGTATAAATTTTACTAATTACGATTACCCAATACCAAAATATCCAAGTCAATACATCGGGTCTCTGAGAAAACTTCTAAAGAACAGAAGGATTTTAGCAATCCATCAACATAATTTTGATAGAATTATTATATTCGAATTAAGCAATATAGAGGGAAAATTCTGGAAATTTATAATAGAACTATTCAATAAGAGAAATTATATAGTATTAGACGATAAAAACCTTGTAAAAATAGCAAAACGCTACAGCAAATATAGAGATAGGGATATTTTAGCTAATAGAGAATACATATTTCCAAAATCTAGGGGAATAGATTTTCTAACTATTAATCAAAATGACTTTAACGAAATTATACATAATTTTGAGGGTGAAATAGTAAGAATTTTAGCACGAAATATAAACATTTCAGGATTATATAGTGAAGAAATTTGTCATATGGCAAAGATTGATAAATCTAAAAACAGTAACGATTTAAATCAAGAAGAGTTGAATTTATTATTTCACGCTTTCAAAAATTTAAGAAATAAATTGCTTTTTGGTGAAATAAATGCACAGATTGTTTTTAATGAGGACGAAGAAGAGATCTCAGTTATCCCTTTTGAATTAGAACTTTTCAAAAACAATAAGAAAAAACAAGTAATTTCTTTTAATGACGCTGTTGACGAATACTTTTCAAAAATAGATTCTAGTAATTTATTAACGCCACAAGATCAATCAATCAATCAAAAAATAAAATCTCAAGAAAAAATATTAAGAAATCAACGAGAATACCTTGAAGAACTCAAAATAAGAAAAGACATGTATTACGAATATGGAGATTTTATATACGCTAATTTTAATGCCATACATAAGTTACTTGACGGAATTTTAGACGCTAAAGCTAAAGGCTACGGTTGGGAAGAAATTAACGCTAAATTACAAAGTGCTAAAAACGAAAGTTTAGAAGAGTTAGCATTTTTTGTTAAAATAATCCCTGCAACCAAACATGTTGTAATTGACATTAATAATAACGAAGTATATTTGCATTTAAATAAAACGGTTGGCGAAAACGCAAATTTAATTTATTCTAAAGGTAAAAAAGCAGAAAAGAAATTAACCGGAACATTTCCGGCAATTGAAAAAACAAAAAACAACATTGAAAAACTAAAGCTTAAAAAAGAATCAATTGAATTAGAAGTGAATTTTTTAATTAAAAAACCAACAAAAAAATGGTATGAGAAATTTAGGTGGTTTATTTCTTCAAATGGGTTCTTAGTAATTGGCGGAAGGGACGCAAGTTCGAACGAAACAATATTTAAAAAATATATAACACCTTACGATTTAATTTTTCACACAAATTTTCCGGGCTCACCCCTAACCGTAATTAAAAATCCAGAAAATAAAGAAATTCCCGAAAATTCAATTAAGGAGGCAGCTGACTTCGTAGCAAGTTTTTCTATAGCTTGGAAAGAAAATTGGGGCGTTGTTGATGTTTTTTATGTTTTAGCAAATCAAATTTCAAAAACACCTCCTTCTGGTGAGTATTTACCTAAAGGCTCTTTCATGATTTCTGGAAAGAAGAATGTAATTAAAGACGCTAAAACTGAGTTAGTTCTTCGATTAGAGCTCTTAGAAATCAAAGACGGAGCTAATCCGAACGTTAAAATATTATATCCGCAAATAATTTGCGAACCAACAAGCACTATTAAAAATAAAACAAGCAATTCAATACTAATTAAACCTTCAAAATCTGGATTAACCAAAGGAAAGTTAGCAAAGGAATTGAAATCAATCTTTCTTAATAAATCTGAAGTGGATAATAAAAAGTGGGTAAAAACCTTGTCTTTAGACGATATAATCCTTATACTTCCTCCCGGAACATCTAAAATAACGAAATTAAGTTAAGTTCTTTTTAACCACTGCTTTATAATTTTAATATTTTTATAATCATCAAATAAAATCCCATCAATTTGAAGTTTAATTAAATCTTTAATCTTTTTAACAGAATTAGCGTATTTAATAAAGTCCCAAGCAAGAGCTTTAATACCGTTTTCTTGGCAAATGCCTATAAAATTAGCTTTAATTAAATCTGACTTTAAACTTATCATGTCTGGTATGAAACGTAAATTCTTCTGATCCCCCAATTCTATAAATTCATTTAAATTTAATCCCTTTCCTTTAGTAATATTATAACAAACTTGACATTCAGGAAATTCTTTTTTAATTATCCTCAATAATTCATAATTTCTTCCGCAAATAACGCAATCTTTTAATAATCCTTTCTTAATCACCATATTGATTACGTCATTTTTTATTTCTTCTTCTTTTAATTCAATCATGAACTTCGTTCTTTTTGCAAGTTTATCTAACACTTCAGTTAAAAGAGGAATTTCAGCAGTTCTAATTTTTGTTTTATAATTTTTAAGTTCAGCGTAAGTTAAATCTTTTAGATACACTGAACCAACTATAGTCTTGTCTATGAAGGCATCATGAAAGACTAACAAATTTCCATCGTTCAATCTCCGAACATCAAATTCAATGTACTGAGCTCCGGATTTAATCGCTGCTTCGAATGATTTTAATGTATTTTCATCGTAATCTATTCTAGTCCCTCTGTGGCCAATAAACAGTAAATTTTTTTTCATATTTGAATTTAAAACGTTAAATAAATAATGGCTTTCAGTTTTCTTGAACTAAATACAAGTAAAGAACGATAGCTAATAGACCTACTAGCGTAAAAGAGAAAACCAACGAATTTCTAAATGCTTGTATTAACGAAAAGAAAAATAACAGTCCTATTATTTTAAAATCTACTGGTTTGCCCGTCAATTCTTTGTAATTTCCAAGACTAACCATGATTAAAATGTTAAATATTAGAATAACGAGAACTTTAATTATAATATCTAAAGCTAACAAAAATGGGTTATCATCCAGAAATAATGTAATTATTTCTCCATTTAATAAAATTGAAATTGCTAAAAATAACCCTCCAAATATCGCAGAGAGAATAACTGAACGGTATGCGAATTTTTCTTCTATATTTTCCTTCTTTTTAGTTGGTTGTGATTTAACACTATTTTTACTAATTTTTGACATGTTAACTCCTTATTCTTCTGATTTCTTTCTTGAGTTGAGTTATTCGATATATATAAAAAATATAAAGGGCGCTAATTGTGCTGAAAATAACGATTGTTGAGATGAGCATTATAAGTTCATCAAGAGAAGGCGGGGTGAAAATTGGATATTGAAGCTCAATTGAAGCAATATTTGAAATCTTAATTCCATCTGGGTAAAGCGCTGTGTTTCCGAACACAATTTTGAAATCATAATTCCTATTATAATTTAAATAAACATCTTGAAGTTGATCTTCAGTATCTTTAACCGGCATTGAAAATTCATATGTTATTTGATTTTCATCTAAGTGAGCTGCACCGTCTCCATTAGGAATGATATCTTCTTCGTACTCTGTATCATTAATATGGTAATCAAGATATTTAAAATCATTCTCACTTATATTTGAACATTGAACAATTTTAGCGTCAGTAAAATCAGAGTTAGAAACCTCATCCGCAATTAAAATTCCTATGAATTCATTATCGTATTCACTAGTACCATGATCTTGCAAGTCAAACCGTACTAAGATATATAAGTTTAAACCTTCTTGTATGACCCATAAGTCAATTGCCAATCCATTTTCTGGAACGGTTATATTGGGATATAAGTTAATGTTTTGCTTCTCGGCTTGGTCCCACTCGCCCGTAGTGCCATCAATGATCCCGTCTATAACGGGGGCAGCTCCAAAACCTACTTTAAATTCAATTGTATCTCCATAGCCATTTGTTATTAAAAATATGGAGCTAAGGAATATTTGAGTTATGACAATTAGAGTTAATAATCTTATTGTGTTTTTTTTCAAAGTTTTATAGCCACTTTTTGAATTGTTCAATTTAACATTTAATTAAAAATGATAATTAAAATTGAATTTAATATTTTTTCTTTACTTAATTAATTATTAACGATATTAATCAAATATTATAATTTAATAAAAGAACTCAATTCTATAATAATGAGGAAAAACCTCAATTTAGGGGAGATAATTGGGAAGTAGGACGCTACAATTAAACTTGTTTAAATATGCTATAATGTAATTTATTAATCGCTTTATATCGCGCTTCGCTTCAAGCATATTACTATTATTATATTCTGCGAACACTTTTGGTCCTATCGCAATTAGTAGACCAGACAAATCTTTCTCTCTTTTAATGAAAAGCCAAAATGGCTTCTTTTTTTCGTTATCTTTGATCAAAAGCAACATCCAAGCGTTTAAAGTCCAATCTTTTGCATCAGGTCCAATGATTTTCTCAATCGCGTGCCCAGCAGTATATTTTTTAGTCATCTTTATTGCTTTTACCAAACGTATAAAGTAAGACCTTTTTAATTTTAAATACCCATTAAAATATACATTAGCATCGAACAATTCTAGCTCTTTTTCCGTACCATCAGAGAATTTCAGAAAAACTTTCCATGTTTTCATTTATTTAATTCACTTTACTTTTAGCTAAACTTATTTCTTCTATTTTTATATCTTTGAATTTATTTTTATTCTTATCCAAAAGCGTTTTTAAATCTTTATATTTTTTGTCACCTAATGAAAGATTTAGGTAGCACTCAAAAAATAATATTCCCTCCACCAAAACCAATCCTGAAGAATGAATGATCTCGTATTCGTGAAGTTTTATAGAGAAGTTTTCTATATGCTCATCAATCAGGTTTAAACCCGTTAATGTAACCTTTAGGACCCTTTCTTTATTTATTGGGTATAATGTTAATTTTGCAAATCTGGTAGTTTCTGATTTGACAATTAATAAATAACTATATTTGTGTTTTTCTTTAATGTGTAATAATGAAATGTTCAAATTTAAGTTAAAAGATTCGTCAATTTCTTTGATTTGGGCAACTGTAAGGCTTGGGTTTTTCATTTTCTTTTTTAATGATTGTAATATCAAATTAATTTATCCTTTATTTGTTATTAATTTTTTTAAAGTCTTTATGCTACGAATCGTTCCAGAAGTCTTTATTGGAGATAAAATTACTCTTTTGCCAGATATTTCAGTAATCAGAGTTATTGCCGAAATAACTATTTCCTTCGTGTTATGAGAACACCGAATGACGCCGAAACCTTCCTTGAAATCTATATCTAACAACCATAAGCCGACCTTACTTGCTTCTCTCAATCCAAAATATTTCCAAATTGATTGCCAAATAGCGTTTAAAACCTCTCTCTGGTCCAAATCGGAGTTATCTTTTGTAATTACTTTGAATAGAATGTACCTATTTCTTTCTTTTTTTACCATTACAGCTCACCCTCGTTTAATAGCTTTACCCCGGATTCTATGATGTTCTTGTCTTGACGTGCCTGTACACGATTTATTAAGGTTAACACATTTTCAGAAAAAACTTTTTTGGCGCTCAATAAAGGTATACCCAACAACGTATGACAAACGCTAATTAAAGCCCTAGGATGTCTTAGTTTAAAGAGGTCGTCAAAATTTCCACTTATAATATAGTTAACTTTTAATTGCACTGCTAATTGGACTGCACGATATAAACTCCTCAAGTACTTCGATTGAATTATTTGGTTTCTCGCCATTATTGGTGCTAGCGAAAATTCTATGAAAGACCTATTTTGTTTTGTAAGGGAAATAATTCCTGGAGAAATTGTCTTGATTACATTTTGGTCTGAAAACGAAATTATATCCACTCGAGAATCTTTAGCAGCTTGAATTTGAATGTTTTTATCCATAGATTCCACCGAAATAATATCTGAGAAATTATTGTAATGTTGTATTCGTTTTTTTAGGTCGTTTAGGCTATTTGGCCTCAAATTAATGCGATAGTAGAGGTTTATCGTCGAGATTTTACTAATTCGCTGCTTTAACTCTGAATTGAGCTTTACTACGTCATTTTTTGGTTCTAAAATTAAATTGGTAATCCGTAATTCTTGACAGAATTTTAACTTTCTCTCAATCTCTGCGAAATCGTTTATGTTTATTTTTAACCTAGATTCAAAGTAAGACAATTAGAATTAAACCTCTATTTTAAGATTTCGAATTTAATACAGCGTTTTAAGAATTTAAAGTATTTTTTAAATAAAAAAAATTTTATTAAGATAAATATTTTACATGATAAAGCGTTTTATATTATGAGTGGTTCTCTTGCCTAAGAAAAGAAAATTTTCTGATATAACGAAGAAAATTAATACTGGAACTGCGAACATTCTCACAGTTCAGGAATTTATCAATCGCTTGGATAATGGCGAGCACATTAAATTTGAAGACGTAGATGTGATTACTACGGCCACTAAAGGCCTAATGAGCGGAATTATGGGTGTTTTTTCGTTCAGACTGGTCGCACCTAAAACATTGAGAAAATTTACTGAGATTTCTATAAATGGAATTCCTGCTTTTCCAGGACCGTGCCCGAACGAGTATTTAGGTATTGCCGATTTGATAGTATATGGGACCGCTCAAAGTCAAAAAAGAGATAGCTATTGTGGAGGCTCTCTTTTTAGAGATCTCGTCGAAGGGAAAGCGGTAGAAATCGTCGCAAAAAGTAACGAAGGAGAAAAAGTCGAAAAAGAAATGACTTTAGAGGAAATGCAATATGCAAAGTTAATAGGCACAAGGCAAGCTATAAAAAATTACAACGCAATGCTTAATTGTGAATCTTATAAAGTTGAAACCATATTTTCTTGCCTTCCTTTTGAAGCAAACAAAACAGAACTTACCTTTTCTGGATGTGGCGCTTTAAATCCATTTCAAAATGACCCAAAATTTCAATCCTTCGGCGTAGGTTCGCCTCTCTTAGTTAACGGTAGCATGGGTTATCTTATTGGCCCTGGAACCCGTAACTATGTCGCAAAACCAAACATGATGACTATAGCTCCAATGATACAAATGAAGCCAGAATACATGGGGGCGTTTAAAACTTCGTACGGCTTAGAACCTATCTGTAGCATAGCCTTACCAATTCCAATTCTAAACGAAGAAATATTCGATAACATAATAAAGTCGGATAAAGATGTTAATTTAACCATTTTAAGCCTTGTAGGAAGAGAAAAAGTTGGAGAAATCACCTACGCCGATGTTTGGGATAACAATTTCTTCATGAAGTTCGATTCTAAGGTGTGTAAAGATTGCGAAGAATGCAAAACTATCGATTACTGCCCGACAAACGCGTTCATCATAAAAGACGGAGTTATCTCAGCAATTGATAGGTCTCGATGCTTTAATTGCGGTACATGCGTTCGATTGTGTCCCGACGCTTTTAAGTTGGACTTAAAATCGATTGAGTTCGAAGGAAGCGAAATTCCAATCGTTTTAAGACAGTCGGATAGATACGGAGCAATTAAATTAGCAGAAGAACTAAAACAGATGATTCTCAAGGGTGAATTTCTGCTCAAAAAACCAACTGGAACTTTAGATTTTGCCGAAAGCATTAAATAAATAAATTTACTAAAATAATTAAATTGATTAATTAAAAAAGTTAGAAAACAAGTGAGATTAAATGTCGGAAATAAAGCTTGAAAAGTTCGACCAAATTGGAATAGTCGTAAAAGATATCGAGAGCGCTGCTAAAATATTCGGTGGCGTCATGGATTTTAAAACTAAACTAAACATCGTCGAACAGAGTTCTACAGTCTGGTATAAAGGAAAGGAAGTAACATTTCAAATGAAAAAGGTGATGCAGAACTTCGGAGGAAAGCAATTCGAAATCGTAGAAATAATAGAATCAAACGGAGACCACCTTTATTTAGACTTTATAAAAGAAGGTAACGAGGGGCTACATCACCTCGGCGCTTACACCAAGAACGCGGATGAATTAATTGAACATTTTAAAAACCAATATAACATCGAAGTTATCCAAACCGGAAAAGCTGGAAAAGTGAAATTCGATTATTTAGACACCAAAAAAACTCTTGGCTTCTATTTAGAATTAATCTCTTTTTAAAAAACTCATATACTTTTGATAATCCTACATTAGCAATATTTAATTCTTATTTTTAATATTGTTTTTATATGTCTAAACAAAATGTAAGTTCTTTAGACGGTGGTGACTTAGTAATAAAATCCCTCCTCAAAGAAGGAGTAACAAAGATATTCGGACTTGTGGGTGGAGAATTATTGAGGATATACGACGCTATTGAACGATATGGCCGTGAAGAAGGAATAGATACTGTGATGGTCCGACACGAACAAGCAGGTGGACATATGGCAGATGCTTGGGCACGAGCTACAGGAAAATTAGGGGTTTGTTTAGGGACTGCGGGTCCAGGGGTGACCCACCTGGTTCCAGCTGTGGCTGCAGCATGGGCAGATTCAATTCCACTTCTCGTTATAGGAGCACAGATTGCTAGGATGTTTGATGATACAGGGATTCTCCAAGGTGGATTAGATCAAATGAAATTAATGGAACCTATTACAAAACTACAGATATCCGTCGAAGATCCATATGAAATCCCAAGAGCAATACAAAGAGCTATTAAAGTCGCGATGTCGGGTAGAAGAGGTCCAGTTTTTCTAGAATTTAGAGAAACTGCTCTTGTAAGAAAGGCTTCTGATGACGATGTTAAAAATATTTTAAATCCAGCACAATATAGACCTATTAGTAGGCCTGTCGGAAACCCGGATGCAATTAAAGTAGCAGTAGAAATTTTAAAAACCGCGAAAAAACCGTTAATTGTAGCAGGTGGCGGCATTCACGCATCAGACGCATCTGAAGAACTAAAGAAATTATCAACAACATACAAAATTCCTGTGGGGACCAGTATAAATGGTGTTGGTTCAATAGACCTTCGCAGCGAAACTTACATAGGCTCTTATCTAGTTGCAAACGCTTATCGAAAAGCAGTCTCTGAAGCCGATGTTGTAATCTCTCTTGGGGCTAAATGGGATTATTCAATACTATTTGGAGCTCCACCCATTTGGAACCCCAATGCTAAAATCATTCAAGTTGATATCGATCCAGAGATTATTGGACGAAATAGGGCTGTTGAAGTTGCTATTATTGGCGATGCTAAAGTTGTGATAAACCAGCTATTAGCCGAAATGGAAAGTTCGCTCCCAAAAGAAAAGATCACTGAATGGGCCGAATGGAATACTTATCTTAGCGATATAAAAAAAAATGACGCCTTAATGATTCAAAAATTATTGAAATATAATAAATTACCTATGAAACCTGAAAGACTTGTATATGAAGTCCTGGATTTCATAAGTTTCGATACACAATTAGTTATTGACGGGGGAGATATAGCAGTTTTTACTTTTGGTCTAATTAGTAATTTCCCTCGCGATCCAAGGACCCTCTACTCTTCTTTAACGATGGGACACTTAGGTACGGGAATTCCATACGCGATTGGGGCGAAAATAGCGAAACCAGATAAACAAGTTGTTTGTATCAGCGGAGATGGAAGCTTTATGTTTAATGTACAAGAGCTAGCAACAGTTGTACAAATGAATTTACCTATAATTATTGTAATTGCGAATAACTCTGCGTGGGGTATGATTAAGTCAAAACAGAAGGGAGAATATAAGAAGAGGTTCATTGATGTAGATCTCCCAGCTATAGATTACGCTGAAATCGCAAAAGGATTTGGTTGCTATGCCGAAAAAATTCTAAATCCCGAAGATATTAAACCTGCTTTACAACGCGCTGTAGATTCAGGAAAACCTAGCGTACTTGATGTTAAAATAGCCTTTGAAACACCAATAGCTATGAAAGTAATCGGAAATCTTAAGAAAAATCGTGGATTGTACGGATAACTCGCTTGGATAATTATTTAACAACATTTTTCTTTTACTTATTTTTTTTAATCTTGGAATAACCTTAAGATGAATTATGGAGAATTCTAATTAAACACCAAATATTTTATAATTATAATTCTATATTTCTAAGAGGTAAAGAAAAATGTCAGAAGATAAATTTTTAATAGAAAAAGTCGTCTTAATTACGGGGGCTGGGAGTGGGTTCGGAAGAGCCTTTGCAGTTGCTTTTGCAAATAAAGGGGCAAATTTAGTATTAAACGACATCAACATGAAGGGTCTTGAAGAAACGCATGATTTGGTTTTAAAAGATAGTAATGTAGAAATACTTCTCGCTCAAGCAGATATTTCAAAGTTAGAAGACGTCGAAAGAATGAAAAAGCAAGTGTTTGAAAGGTTTGATAACGTATTTATATTGATTAATAACGCTGGAATTGATGGTGGTGCATATAAATCGCTCTCTGCATCAGAAGAAACATACGATAAAGTTATGGGGATCAATGCTAAAGGTACTTGGAATGTGACTAAGACCTTCTTTAGAAAAATGAAAAGTCAAAGGCAATTTAAACCAATTCGGGCAAAAATCATCAATATTGCATCCTGTGCTGGAACAGCGAATGGAATAAATCCAATGTTAGGTATATATAGCGCTTCTAAAGCCACAGTTATTGCGTTTACAAAACTTTGGGCTTTGGAACTTGGCCCAGTTGATATAACTGTCAATGCTTTATCACCAGGAGTGTTCCTTACCCCAATATATGATAACGACCCAAAAAAAATTCGACAGTTCCTAGAAACGAGAGGCGTTAAAATCCCTATAAATAAAATTGGAGATTCCAAATGGGTGGCAGATCTCGCCCTATTTTTAGCTTCTCCAACTGCTGACTATATAACTGGCCAAAACATAATATTAGATGGCGGAATGACTATTTCGATAAATAAATTATAATTTTATCTATATCAGATGGGAATACATTAATCTATTGTATTTTGTGATGAGAAGAGAGAATATTTTCTTAAAACCTTAAAGGATGCGCATATTGTATTAATTTATTTAATATCCAGATTTGAGTATAATCTCAAGAACTAAAACTAACCCTTTTTTAAAAACTGAAAAAGAATTTAGATAAAAGTTTTCTTATTTTCCACGGCCTTTATTTGCACCTAAGCTTGGACGCGTCTTTTCAGAGCCCCATCCTTTTTTATGTAACCCTCGAGCTTTTCTTCCCGAAGAGGTCAAACCCCGGGAAACCCTTCTTCTATGAGGTGCTTCGCAAATCCAATTAATTTTTGGGTCTGCTTTTATTGCTGGATGCGATGGATCTACAAGTATAACCTCGTAATACCAACTTCGACCGTCAGCATATACTTTATAACTATTTAGTACTTCCATGTTGGGATATTTACGTTGTACGCGTTCTTCAGCTACCCATTGTAAATTTTTACCGGTAGTATATTTAGAGACACCCATCGCGCGAGGTTTCCTACCTCGTTTCGGCCGAACCTTGTGCATTCCCCCCTTTCTGATTCTCGCTCGAACAATGATGTAACCTTGTTTAGCTTTGTAGCCAAGAGTTCGTGCACTATGCAATTTAGTCGGTCTTTCAACCCTTTCGACAGATTTTCCCTTTCTGTATTTGATTCCTCTTTCCCAATGATTTGTTTGATATCCAGTTTCGTGTTTTTCGAATGTTTCTTTTACATAACTATATCCCGATTTAGTCAATTTAGGTAATCTCCAATAGCAATCTAATATTAATAAATATTGAAATTATGTAAAATTAATTAATTTTGTTATTTTGTTGGCTTTTTGAATTGGCAATAATAATTAAAATAATCACATCTTTTATCTATAGTTATTAAATTTAGTTAAATATTTAAAATAATTTCTAAAATTGCTAAAATTTAAGTTTAGCGTGTATAGATTCCATTTCGAATGGCGCATAAGTTAATCTTTTCCTATTTTTGTTAACAGATATTTTTATAATTTTAATTGGATTTTTATAATTAACAAACTCTCATAGAATTTACTACTACAGGAAATCGATTTTCAAATGGAGAAAACGGGAAAAAACAAAAACGGTGAAAAGGGAAAAGAAGAAAAGGAAAAAGAGAAGGGGCTTAAAAACTTAGAGAAGAATATAGATGTTATTAATGAAGATGGTTTGAAAATGTCGTACGATAAAGTAGAACTAGAGCGTCAATTTCCTAGACTAATACGCGAATTAACTGAAAAGGATAAATCTTTAAAGATTAAGGCAGTCGATTTTGAGATTGAACGATGCGATGAGGAACCACAGTCAGTTCAAAATAACGATTATTGCGAGGAATTACGAAATCCTGGTCCGATCGATTTCATTAGGCGTTGCACGGAAAACGAGGAAGCGTTTGCTATTTTAGATTATCTTTTAGAAAGAAAAGAATTAACCCTCCAAGAATGCAATGTTTTAAAAAATCGGATAAAAGAAGAGGGGGGTTTACAGAAATTATTAGACGAATGTGGTGGTTTAAAGACGCCCGGCTACTTCGAAAGGAAGTACCAGAGAGTAAAAAATTTAACTAATAACGACCTAAATTAAAGTAAGAATTTAGATTAATGATGAACTTATGACAATTGATAAGAGCTAAGCTCTAGCGATGACGTTGTCGCCCCAATCTGAAATTTAAATCTTATTTAAGGGTTATTTTCGATCTGAGCTTTAAAATTTAATCCTTTATTAGTTAAAGAGTAGCCATCATCGTTTTTTACAACGAGTAGGAGGTCGAGGAGAACTGGTAATCTTCCCTTAACGCAAGCCATTGGAAGTCCAGAGAAGATTTTTATAGTCTCGCAATCTTTTGCTCCATTATCGATGGCAAAAAAGATGTCCATACCCATATTCCCTAGTAAATACTTTATATCTTTGAGAGAATCGTCGATTTTACTCATGTTATTTCCCTTTTGGTTTTTGCTTTTTTGCTATGACGGGTTTAGATTCTTTCGATAAAGATTTTCTTAAATATTCGGGGAAAGCGGTAGTTATTTGGATATTTGCTTTTAAAAAGATGTAACTCTCGGTTTTAAACTTTAATTCTTCAATAATGTCGTGTTTTTTTAGAAAATTTAATGAAGAATTTAAATGGTCTAAAGTCGTCTTGGAGACTAACTTTGGTAGCTTATCGCTAGTTATTAGCCCGTGCCTTAATTCTGAAAGTACGTTATATTTTTTAGGGTCAGATACAATTTGAAATAATGTAAAGGTATCTTCTTCTAATTCTTCCTTACTTTTGTTCTCATAAGTACTAAAATATTCTTGGACTTTCGGAAGTAATAACTCAATTAATTCAGGTTCAATTAGTTCGGGACTTTCGTCGATGTATTCTATGACGCTATCTGGAGGGATTCTTTCGGCGTTAACTTCTTTTAGTAGTAACACATATTTTTCTACAATTCCAATCTGATTTATGAAAATAAACTGTTTTCTAACAAGCGTATCAATTAATTCTTTAAAATTTAATTCTGGAAAGGTATCGTTGTACCATTCTCTTAATCCTTCTAGCGTAGTTGGACCTTTGGATAACTTTTTTAGTGTCAAGAACATGTGCTTTTTGTTCAATAGCGTTGCAATCTTTTCTTCTTCGCTTTTTTCCCTAGTATCTTCAAGTACATTCCAGTATAATTCTTGGACCCATAGTTTAACCAACGCATTGTATTTGTAGATAACCTCTTTATCTTCTTCTTCAAAGTTATTAATATCGGAGATGTAAAATGCTGCAAAAATTTCTTCGGTTTTTAAAAGCTTTTCTGAAAATTCTAAGCATAATTTGTGCACAATTTGTTCAATTTCTGGAGTAGTCTGTTCATCGAAGATAATCGAAACCATTAACATATCTCTATTACCCCGTGCCCAGTCTGAAGAAATCTCGAAGTAATAATTATTTGAGTTATTTTTCTCGAACGAGTGGGTGAAGAACCCTTCACTGACTGTTTGATCCATTATATTTGCGATTCTGATTGAAAGCTGCTCGTCTAGCATACTATCTGGATAGGAATAAAAAACTAGTGGACCTATTTTTCGATGGAAATAAGATAATGCTACGACGGGTTTCAATTAATTAAACTCCATTAAGTGCTATATTTTTAATATCTTTATGGCTAAATTATTTATAGTATTACCTAGAATAAATTAATATTAAAAATTATATATTCGTAAGGATAAATAAATTTATCTTACATAGTCATCTATTACTGTAGTGTATAATATATTGTATTAATATTTCAATTAAATAAAATTAAAATGTTAAACCGAAAAATATAATGTGTCCTATAAAACTAGTAGGATTTGATTTGGATGATTGCCTTTTTGATTCCACGATGCTTTCTCAAAGAGCAAGGATTGAGGGTATAGACGCGATGATAAACTTCGGGTTAAAAATTGATCGCCAAAAAGCCCTCATATTGATCGATGAAATCGTTAAAGAATATGGAAGCAATTCTCCGAAACATTATAATTATTTTATTAGAAGATTAAACGAGCTTGAAAAGTTTTCTATTTCATTCATCGATCAGGTTAGATATATTGCCGCTGCTGTAATGGCTTATCACGCCCAAAAAATTAAGCATATAAAGTTATACGACGATGTAATAAGTTGCTTAGAGAAACTTAAAGATTCTTCTATTAAAACAGCAATTATAACGGATGGGATCCCTATCAAGCAATACGAAAAGATAATGAGGCTTGATATTGATAAATTAATTGATTTAGTCGTTATATCAGACGAAATCGGGATTAGAAAACCAAACCCAAAACTTTTCTCGTACTGCCTAAACAAATTCAATGTAAAAGGACATGAGACAATTTATGTTGGAGATAATATATATAAAGATATAGTGCCGGCTAAACTAAACGACATTCATAGTGTATACATACATCGTGGTGGTAAATACGATACCAATATAACAGGTGAACAGATTCCAAAAGAATATAAACCCGATTACGAAATCTCTAAGTTGGATGAACTCTTTGATATTATTATTGATATAAATAAAAAGTTTTATATTGGTAAAGTTTAATCATGAGGATTGCGTGTATTCAACCAGAAGTTTTCCAAGAAAGAGATAAATGCTATTTTGAAGTAGAAGAAATATTAAAAAAATTAATTAAAGAATTTGACAACTGCGACATTGTATGCCTACCAGAAAGGTGGGTCAATTTAACAAACGGAAAAGAACTAAACCTACAAAATGAAAGAGGAAATAATTACAACTTTATTAAAAATCTAGCAAAAGAGTACGGTATAAGTATAATCTCAGGAGCTATTTGGGAAAGAAGGAAAAATTCTATCAAGCCGAGAATTACTAGTTATTATTTTGATAAAGAAGGAGAAGAGATTGGTAGACAAGATAAAATCCATTTATACTCTTTCGAAAGACAAAATTTTGAGCCAGGAAAAGAGTTAGTGTTATTTCCCTTTAATAAAATTTATTTTGCAATTTTAATTTGCTTTGACATGGCTTTCTTTGAAACACCCCGGGTGGCTGCTGAAAATGGAGTGGAGATTTTATTCTCTCCTACACAAATCAGAGCGGAGGGAATCCAAAACTGGGAAATATATTTAAAAGCACGCGCGCTTGAAAATCGAATTCCTGTAGTAGCTTGTAATACTTATGGAAGTTTATTAAAAAGAAAATTTCCTGGACAAAGTAAAATAATTTCGTTTGTGAAAGATTATATTTCGCCTTCTAAGTTAAGAGTAGTTGAAGGTCCTATTGATTCCAGTGGATTTGTATACGACGAGATTAATTTAGACTTTCCTAAAAAGCTTAGAAAATTGAGATTTAAGGAGATTATTGATAAGAACTCAATAATAGTAAGAAAAATTAAGTTGTAAGAAATTATACATCAAATTTCTAAATTTAGGTTCAAATTTTTTTCTAAATGGATAACTGGTTTTATGTTTTAATTTTTGAAAAATTTTTAGTTCCAATGACCTATCCCCCCGGGGGGTTTATATATGAAAATTTAAAATAATAATAAATAATAAAAATAAAAATGATATCAACACCAAAGGTTAATAATAGTAGTTATGTAGGTCCGCGAGCTTTATTTGACGCACATTATGTCCCGCCCAAAATATTGTATCGCAATAGAGAAGAAAAATCTCTATTTTCAATTCTAAAAGATTCATTTTCAGATGATTTTAGTTTATCTATCTTATATCAGGGAATTCAAGGAATTGGAAAGCAAGTTATTATAAATAAAGTTATTAGAGATTTATCGAACTTGAACACCGAATTTTTAAACATCCAGGTTGATTGTAGGGAAAAAAATTTAGAGGAAATTATTATTTCTTTACTAACTAAAATTGGTCAAAATCAAAATATTAATTTTAATTTTAAAAGCATTATAAATTCGAATATATCAAATTTATGGAATCTATTTAAACTAACGTGTAGAAAAGTTGATAACAAGCTTGTATTCATTTTTAACAATATCGAGTATTTGGAACCAGAAATCTTCAAAAAGTTCTTACAATACGGTAAAGATACAAGCGTTAGCTTTCTAGCCACCGTAAATCAGGCTTTAAAACCCTCAACATTAGATCTCATAAGTGAATTCGACTTAAAGAAAAAATTAAATTATTTTTCATATAAGGAACTTTTCGACATTCTAAAACAAAGAGTCTCCTTAACTTTTTTGCGTGAAGTTGACAAAGAATTAATAGAATTTATAACCGATTTAATTTTTGAGCATTATGTACCAGTTCCAGGAAAAGGGATCGAAATCTTACGGGAGATTTATCCCGTATTAAATCAGCAAGTTAGTTTAAACAATCAAGAAATCTCTGAAATCCTTCGAAATCAGTTCGATTCACTTCAAGTTACAGACGAGTTTAGCATGCTTTCTTATATTTCTGAAGCAGAATTATTGACAATAATCTTTTTAGACAATCTATCGAATCATTTCTCAAAAAACTCAAATCTTTACATAACCATAAAGGAATTAAAAGAATGTTATTTTGTTTCGTGTGAATCAATTGATTATGAAAAAGATATGGAAGAATTTAAAAATTTAATTACGACACTTAGAAACATTGGAATTTTAAACACCTCTAAAAAAAATAACCTAAACGATTATAGAAATTTTTCCGACAACATCTTAAACTGCAATTTTTATTTCATGGTGATAAATCCACGGCAATTAAAAAGCATTTTAGACGCAATTTTTAATAAACAGAATTTTCTTTTTTAATATCAATTATGTTCTTAACTTTAGATTTTTCAAAAATATAGCAAAATAAAAAACCACAACCTTATTTTTTTAAATGCTGAGTATTAGTATATAAATATATGGATGTATTCTTTATTTTTAAAAAAAAATATAAAGAAATGGCAGTTTTAATTTGACTCATATTAAAAAAATTTCAATGACAGGATTTAAATCCTTCGGCGATCGTACGGTAACTTTAAGGCTCTCTTCAGGGTTTACATGCATCGTAGGGCCTAATGGGGCCGGTAAATCCAATATTATTGACGCATTAACTTTTGCTTTAGGTAGATTAAGCAAGAAAACTATGAGAGCCAAAAGTCTAGAAGATTTAATTTTTGCGGGTTCTCGAGGTAAAAACCCTTCAAATAGAGCCACAGTGGCTCTATATTTTGATAATTCCGAAAAAATATTTCCAGGCGGAACTGATACTTTTGAAATTAGTCGAACTATACAAAGAGGGGGCGGTGGCGGCTACAAAATGAATGGGAAAAAATCTACCCGTCAACAAATTCTTAATGCTTTAGCTGTAGCTAATGTAGATCCTGATGGCAGCAACCAATTTGTTTTGCAAGGAAAAATCGTGGAATTGACTCATATGAACGAAGAGGGTCGCAGACTATTCATTGAAAATCTAATTGGCCTTCAGAAGTACGACGAAATGAAGGACGCCACGATGAAAGAGTTAGAAAAAGCCGAGCGCGATTTAGGACAATTTGAAGCAATTTTTAAAGAAGTGTCTTCTCAACTTAAAAAAGTTGAAAAAGAAAAAAACGATGCTTTAGCTTGGAAGGAACTAGATGAAAAGGTTTCGTATTACAATGCTCAATTGATCGCTTTAAAGATTTCAAAATTGAGGAAAGAAGAGGACGAATTGGAGGTTAAAATAGAGGAATCTAATTCTATTATTGAAGAATTGCAGGAAAAGTTAACAAGACAAGAAGAGTTGTTACAACAAGAAACATTAGTTATGGAAAACATACAAAAAACTATAATTGAGAAAGAAAAAGAAAGAGAAGTCATTACCGAAAATATTACTCTATTAAAAACCCAACAATCTTCGAATCAAACTTCTTTAAAAAATTTTAAAAAATCAATAGAAAAACTAGCTCAAGAGATAAAAACCTTAGAAAATTTACAAATGGAACTTGAAGAGGGTCAGACTTACGATTCTTTAATAGAGTCAGAATCAAAGGTAATAACGGAAACAGATAACTTGATTGAAGAGGCTAAAGGCGAAATCGAAAGTAAACAACAAAAACAAGCAGAAATTGAAACTAAAATCCAAAATAATAACAACACAAAATCGACACTTAATCGAGAAATTTCAACGATTAAGCAGAGCATTTCCTCAACTAAAGCCAAATTAAAGTTTCTAAAAGAAAACATTAAAAAAAATGAAGAGAAGAAAATAAAGTTAGAAGCAGATCTTAATAAATTGAA
>JAUWZT010000030.1 GCA_030615145.1 Promethearchaeota archaeon
GAAGATATTATGGTATTGTGAATGGAAAAACAAATACAATATAAAAAGGAATTATAATCATAACCAAAAGGAGTTAGAGAAATTTGTTGAAAATACACATAACATTTCAAAAAGTATATTAAAGTATATACCAGATAAATCAACATTGGATAAATGGATATTAAATAAGAAGAGAGAGAAGAGAAAAAAATGATTTTTTCAATTAACCCTTATCTCGTTGCGATCCCAGTTCTTTAAAGCTTTACTGAAATAATTCGATGAAATTTGGCGTGCTATTTCAATTTTTTTTTCTGCTTCCATTTTTCTTATTTCTAGTTGCAATTTTTTATTTTTTCTGAGAAAAGCTTCTGCTTTTTTAAACTCTTCGCTAAATATATTCCTAATCCTATTAATATCTACTTCTTTTAAAGCGTTATAATGTTTATCTATCCAATTACAGGTTGAGTCGATTGAGATTTCTAAATTAAAGGCATCAATACGTTTTAATGCTAAAGGATATGCTTGGCATGCAAATGGTTTGGTTTCATGAACAGTACACCCTATTTTTGGATCATAAAAGACACAATGACCAAATGGCTCCAAAATAAAACGATAAGTTAATATAAGAATTTTTTTGTTTAAAATATCAGGAAAAACTAGATCTTCTTTTACTTTCAGAGGTATTTGCCTTTCTTCAGCGATCTTTATTAATCTATCAACCTCTTCAGGGTATAATGGAATTCTTTTAATATAATTACTGTTATAACAACGGCGATTCTTCGGAAGTGAACAACATATCCCGCATTTTAGACATTCATATTTAAGCTCAGTCAATTCCAAAAAATTACCTTTTTCAGATGATATTGATATGAAATCCTCATTACATTTATAGATACCTTAGAAAATTAATTTATGTGATATTATTAATGTATTACTTTAACAGTAAATCATGAGTCTATTAGGATAACACATTGATTTAAAGACATAAAAAAGATTCTAATTATATCGTATAAACAATACTTAAGGTAAAAAAATTGACTGAGTCTGGGATAAGGATTATTAAACATAATGATATTAAAGAAGAAGAATTCAAGGATCCAATTTGTATTTTAGGAATGCCAGGTATCGCTGATGTTGGAAAATTCGCTATAGATTCCTTAATTGGACAATTAGATGCCCAAAATTTTATGGATTTTATATTTGATGATTACCCCGCTGGAGCTATAGTTGATGATAGTCTATTATCAGCACCTAAAGCAGAAATTCTTTTTTGGAAAGATCCAAGTTATCGAAGAGATATTATTTTAATTACTGCAGATGCGCAAAGTTTAACACCTAAAGGCATATATAGAATTTCAAATTTTCTTACAGAGATAATATATCAATGTAAAATTAAGTTGATAATTGCTTTGGGAGCGTATCCCGTAAATAGTCGCAAGATAAATCCAAAAATTCCAAAAATATATGCAAGTTCAACTAACCGAGAACTGTTAGATAATTTTTTATCAAAAAATAACTGTGAAAAAATCCAAAAAGGGGTTATTATTGGTGCTAATGGGTTAATCCCAACTTTAGCAAAAGCGAGATTTAATATAGACGGGATTGTTCTTTTGGCAGAAACGGATAATATTGCGATGCTTAATGAGGATATCACCGATTTAAAAGCTTCAATAACACTCTTAGAAATGATTAAGAAATCTTTTATGTTACCAATTAAAAAGAAATATTCCCTTGATAATTTAGAAGATATTACAAAAAGTCTTCAAAGTAAAAGAGACCAATTAGAAAAAGATCTCGGTACATTTCAATTTGTTGATATTGACGATAAGAGAAAATCACTATACATTTAAAATTATTTATTTTTTTACATTATTAATGTTTTTAGGAATTCTACTAACAACTTTAACTATTTGCGAAAAATATTTTAACTTTAATTCATTTTAAAAAATATGAAGTATGTTTGTGCTAGAAAAAGTTGTGGAAAAGAAGTCTCTAAAAAAGAATTAAACGCTCTTCCTGGAATAAAATGTTCCCACTGTGGATTTCGCATCCTATACAAAAAACGCCCTGATGTTATTAAAAGAATTAAAGGGATATAAGACTTTATTAATTTGAAAGTAAGATTGTTTTAAATGGGATCTATGGATTCAAATCTCATATGATTTACAAGTTCTTTATATCTGTTCCGTATAGTAGCTTCAGTTACACCTGCTGCTAATGAGATCTCTTTTTGAGTTCGGCGTTCTCCTTCTTGTATCGCTGCTACATATAAAGCAGCACCCGCTAGACCAGTGGGTGCTTTTCCAGCAGTAATATGATATTTTTTTGCTAATTTTAATAATTCTGCTGCTCGATTCTGAGTTCTTCCTGAAAGTTTTAATTCAGCACAAAATCTAGGGATAAAATTTATTGGAGAGGAAACTTGAATATTTATTTTTAATTCAATTAGAATTAACCTATAACAACGAGCAATTTTTTTTTTATCGACTAGGGCAAATTCGATAAAATCATCCAAAGTTTTCGGAATATTATTCAACCTGCATGATAAATAAATGGAAGCTATCAACATTGCCTCAATAGATCTTCCTCTTATTAGATTTTTTTGAGCCATTTTTCTGTATATATGAGCAGCCGATTCTTTTAAGGCTTTGGACAGATTCAATTGAGAAGAAAAGCGATCTAACTCGTTCATAGCATAAGCTAAATTTCGATCTATTGATTTATTTGTCCTCGTTCTTACATGCCATTTTCTTAAGCGATATACTTCAGCTTTCATTTTTGGGCTGATACTTTTGCCGAACGCGTCTTTATTTTTCCACCCAATCATAGTGCTTAATCCTTTATCGTGAAGTGTCAAAGTTGTTGGCGCTCCTACTCTAACTTTTTTATTGGCTTCTTCTGAAGAGAAAGCTCTCCATTCAGGACCAGAATCAATGTTATTTTGGCTCAAAACTAAACCGCATACATTGCAAATTAACTCACCACGGGTGCTATCAGAAATCAGATTTGTGTTCCCACATTCTGGGCATAAATTTAAATTATTTTGAAGCATTGAAAGATCCAATTACTTATACCCACATATATTTCAATTCCTTAATTTCTATAATTAAAGTCATACTTTTAAATGTTTGCGTTTTTAGGATTTATCAGTTAATAAAAATCACATTTTAAAATTTTTGTTTTTAATATTTCACCGAAAAATTTTAATAAGTTATATTTTTCTGATTATATAATGCGACATTTTTATAAAAGTCACGGTAAGCATTGTTATCTTCGATCTTTTCAGACATCTTGCAGAAAGTGTGGCGCAGATGTGTTGTATTGGGAATGCACTCATGGAAGTAAAATTTTTTTTGAGTACCCACCTTATGGAAAATTGCGAAGGCATTATTGTCGGAAAATTAATGGATTATCACATAAAAGAAAAATTTTTCCAGTTGTTGTTAAAAAACCTAAAGGTCTTTTGGAAAACCCATATTTTAGTTGCCCAGTGTGTGGGAAATTATTTAGAAAAGAAATCTATTTAAAAGATCATCTAAATGAACTAAAAAAAAATGATTCCAAGCATAAATTATTTTTTCATAATAAAATAATGTTTAAAAATAAATTTAACGATGATATGAATAAATTAAAAACTGAAAAGAATAAATTTAAAGATAAACCTAGGTTTGGGAGAATTAATATAAGGGCATCAAAAAAATAAAATACGAACCCATAACATTTTAATAAAAATTTTATAATTATATTTATACTAATATATTATTATTAATTCTTCACTAGGATATATAAATCTAAAAAATTGAGGAAAAAATGCCAACTGATCCTGAAACTGTTATTTATAATTTATTGCAAAAAGATCCCAGTATTATAGCTGCTGCTGTAATTCAAGGAAGAGATAACATTCTTTACTCAACAGATAACTGGGACGTTAGCCCTGATATTGCTAAAGTTATTTCAAGTTGGAGCAGCTTAAACGCTCCGTTTATCATGATTTCTGGTGTGAAATATTCTGTGCTTCAATGTACATCAGAAAGGATGGTAGCTACTTCAATTCGGGGCGAAGGACACATAATTGGAGCAAAAGATGAAGAACACAAAATACTAATATACCTTGAACCAGATGGTGAACCTATGGGAGCAACGATGGATACAGCAAGAGCAATTTCAGAGTTAAGTACAAAACAAGCTTATGTGGATACTAATACTCAATTTAGTGGAAGCGGTGTACCCCCTGCGCCTGTTGCAGGAAAAAGTATAGATCCTCAATTAAAAGGGGAAATTCAGTCTTTCTTAGAATGGATTAAAGATGGCGAGGGACTTTCAGGATATATTAATTATTATCTTCAACAAAATAACGCCCAAATCATATCCGAACTTTCAAAAATATATAACGAGTTAAGACAAATATTTGGAGTGTAATTTGACATTTAACTATAGTCATATTATTGGAAAGTTCTCAGAAAAAACATAAAAACAATCAAAAATCTTCAAAAAGTAATGACAAATACCTCTCTCCAACAAATTACCTTCCAAAAATCAAAATTGCAATGAGCGATGAAAAGTGGTTAAACAACCAAAAAAAAAGTTAGAAAAAAGAAAATCAGCGTATATAACAGAGGAGGATTTAGAAATGGATATTCCTTTAGTTCCTGAAGCACCAAAAAAGTTAACAGTTAATTCTCGAGGTCTTTCTACTGACTTGCTTATTGAAATGAAAAAGCTTGAATCGGAAAAAGTAAAAGTAGTTTTAGTTAATTGTGAACGGTGTAAAAAAATAATCCCCGTGCCAATTCCAAAGAATTTTATATCAAAGTCAAAGCTACCTGTTGTTCCCATAAGTTATATTCACAAAAACCCTCAAAATAAAGATCAACATTGTATCACTCTTCATGTTGATCATGATTTTGATATACGTCGGCAACGTATATCAGATGTTGTTTTTTCTCCTTAGTAATTATATTCACATTAAAATAGTAACGACCACGATAATAAAAGGAATTAAAAATAATAGACAAATAAAAGCAATAAAACTATTTCTCCACTTTAAATCGTTAGGATTAAGAATTGCATTGCAATTTTCACAATATTTCTGATTTGGGTCAATTATTTCACTATCGCAATTATAACATCGTGTTAGCGCATGATTCTTTTTAATAGTAGAATTGTGTTTAGACCTAGACATTAAAATTCAAAGATTTATATAATTTAATAGAATTAAAAAAATGCTGTAAGCTATATTATATAATTCTCAATTTAAATAAAATTATAAATTCATTGTTTAATTGGTGAGTAATCGATTTCGGGTTATATAGGTAAAAGAATTAGATTAGAACGAATTTTTAATAGGGAAACAAATAAGACGATCATAATTCCTATGGACCATGGATTAACTGTAGGTCCTATTAAAGGAATTAAAAGAAACTTAGGAGAAATGGTAAACAAAATAGCTTTAGGAGGCGCAAATGCTGTTTTAGGGCATATAGGGATTCCATTATACGCCCATAGAGGATATGGTCCAGATATTGGCTTAATTTTACATTTATCTGGTTCAACCTCTCTAAGTCCCGAGTCAAATTATAAGGTATTAGTAAATAACGTATTAGACGCAGTAAAATTAGGAGCCGATGGTGTATCTTTGCATATTAATATTGGAACAAAGGCAGATCCAGAAATGCTAGAAATTTTAGGAGTAGTTTCACGTGAATGCCGAGAGTTTGGAATGCCCCTTTTGGCTATGATGTATCCTAGAGGGGAAAATATCGAAAATGAAAACGATGTTGAGGTCGTTAAAATAGCAGTAAGAGTCGCTGCTGAACTAGGGGCAGATATTGTGAAAACTAATTGGACGGGAGACCCTGATTCTTTTAGTGAAGTAGTTGAGGGGTGCATGGCACCAGTAATTATCGCGGGAGGAGTTAAAGCGGGGATTAAAGAACTTTTGGAAATAACTAAGCAATCCATAGATGTTGGAGGAGCTGGAGTTGCCTATGGAAGAAATGTATTTCAAGCGGATAATCCTACAAAAGTTGTGAAAGCGCTTTATCTAATTGTTCATAAAAATTATGAAGTAGAAGAAGCCATTAAAGAAACAAACATAAAAGGTCTTTAAAACGCAAATTTATTAAATCAATAATAGTATTTATAAGAAATGAAACCTATAATCGAAAAAACAAAAGAGATTGATAAGATTAAGATTTATTTATCGCTTTTTAAATTGCAAAAAAGTTATCTCTTACTTATCTCTGATCAGGAAAACAGAGGTATCGGAAATGTAACTTTAGGAAGCCCACCTACAATTGAAGGAATGAAAGCGTCATCAGTTACACATCAGTTATTCGGAGTCCAAAGAAAATTATTAAGTAAAATTATTGTTGAAAAAACATCTTCTTATCTTAATGCCCCAGTATTATTGTTGTTGTTTTTAAAATCAGTAGAAAATGAAAATGAGATCGTAAAAACGCTGATCTTATTCTTAAATGAAGCGTTAAATGAAATCTCTAACAATACTGATAAATAATTAAAGAGGTTGAAATAAGACCTATTTTTAAGAGAAAAAATGCAGAGAAGGGGATTTGAACCCCTGTAGACCTATGTCAATGGATCTTGAGTGTGGTTCAAAAACGCAAAAGATTATGGTTTTTGAAAATGTCCATCACCGGTTGCCGCTTTATTATTCCTTATTTAGAAATAATTCTTGCTTTGACCTGGCTTGGTTATCTCTGCTCTATTTTAATTTTTTATTATCTCTTATATATTTTGTAATGATAAGTATAATTTAGTAATTTTTTGAAGATGAGGTGATATTCACATTATCATCCCATAAAGAACATAAATACAAAAAGGACCGCCATCATACCGAACATAAAAATCATTTGAACCCTTCCTTTTTTCTTTTTCTTTTTTTCATGGGTGAGATAATTATCTCGACAAGTTTGACTGCAAAACTGCTTATCCGTTGGCATTGCCTTTCCGCATACTGGACAATGACCATGTGGCCCCCATTTCTTTTTAATTTGATCTTTCCATGAAGCTTGAGACATTTTTATTTCATCTATATATTGACTGTTTAGAACTATGTTAGTAAAATGTTGCAAATTAAAATAATTTATTATAAAAAAATCTTAGTTTGATATAGTAGTACCAATAATCTCTTTTTCATTATCCCAAAAATTTTTAAATTGCATTAACTTTTTTCCTGAAATTACCATTATTGTAATTTTACTTCTTTTTAATATTTGTAAAGAAACTGCATCAAAAATCCTATACTCTCCCGCAGCTGCTTGCTTATCTCCTGATGAATGTATAATAATATCTCGTAATTTATCATAAGAAAGATTTTTAATCAATTTTGCATCTTTAAAGAGTTTTGGATCTTTATCAAATATACCTTCTACATCTGTGAGGATTATTAACTTGTTTGCATTAATATATTCTGCAACTTCGATAGCTACAGAAGTTGTCGATTGACCCAGTTGTAAACCACCCATTACTACAATTTTATGAGTTAGAATAGCAATTGATAACTCTTCAATTGATTTTGGCACTTGGGGGTAAGCAAATTCTTTCAAATTGGAAATAATTAATCGAGAATTTATACGCGAAATATCAATTCCAATCAAATCACATAAAGCCTCATTCTGAGTAAAATCTCTTATAACATCAATGTAATCCCTCGCTATTATTCCTCCTCCACATACAATAACAATGGAATCGTATTCTTTATTGTTTTTAACTATATTGCAAAATTCAGTAATTCTTTTAGAATTTATCGTTTTCCCTTCAGAAAATAAAAGAGAACCCCCAATCTTTATCACAATATTCTTATTCATAATAAAATATAATTGATTTTTCTTTTTTAATAATATATATATAATTGAATTGATAAATTTGATTATTCAAGGAATATGGCTAATACAATAAATAAAATTACAGTTGAAGTTCCACATCGTATTTCTGGCTTTTTTGAGATTGTAGATAAAAAAAATGGCAATAAAATTAACAACCCTGAACAAATTGGTTCTCGAGGAGCTGGATTTAACGTAAGTGGGAAAGGAAGAACAGATATATCGTTTGAAAACTTAGAGAAGGGAAAAGAAAGTTGTTGTACAATTTTTATTAATGAAGAAAGGGTTGATAAAAAAGCAGAAACAACATTTTTTATCTTTGATTACATTAAAAAATTGATAAAAGATCCCATTAAAGTTAAAATCGAACATTTTTTTGATTTACCCGTTGGATGCGGATATGGTGCAAGTGGTTCAGGTGCATTAGGAACGATTTTTGGGTTGAATAGACTATTTAATCTAAACTTGGACGATTTAGAAAACGGAAAAATTGCACATATTGCGGAAGTTGTAAAGAAAACAGGATTAGGAACTGTTTGTGGCCAATTAGGAAGAGGTCTAGGTATTTTAAAGGAACCGGGTTATCCTTGCACCTATAAGCGCTTAAAAAGCCCTAATGATCTTTTAGTGATATGTGGTTCTTTTGGAACGATACAAACAAAATCAATCTTATCAGATGCAAGTTTGAGTTCAAAAATAAAACGAGCTGGTAAGATTGCCTTGAATAAATTAATGTTAGAGCCTAATTATAGAAATTTTATTAAGGTTTCATTTCAATTTGTAGAAGAGTCAGAGATATTGAAAATTTTACATTTAGATAGAATTAGGGAATTATTAAATGATTTACACAAATTAGATATCATAGGTGCCAGTATGAATCAATTAGGGCGCTCAGTTTATATATTTTGCAAAAAAGGAAAAGAAAACGAGGTTCTTGAAGTTTTAAATACATATAAACCAGAAATATTAATATTTACATTAACTATTAATAACAAAAATACAATCTCTTTTTAAAAAAATTAATTTTTATTTTTTGCAGAATTTAATGATTTGGATTTTATTGTAGCTGATTCTACTGCTCTAATCATGGTTGCTCTCAATTTAGCTGATTCAATTTCATGTATTGCAGTGATCGTCGTTCCTCCAGGAGTGGCTACCATATCTTTCAGTTCCCCAGGGTGTTTACCTGTTTCTAATAATAATTTTGCGGAACCCAAAACAGTTTGAGCAGCTAATTTTAGAGACACGGCTCTAGGTAAGCCCATTTTCACGCCACCATCAGCTAATGCTTCAATAATAATAAAAATGTAAGCGGGACCGCTTCCAGATAGTCCTGTAACCGCATCTAAATGAGTTTCATCTAATTCTACTACTATACCGACAGCATTAAAAAGTTTTTTAACAAAGTCTATTTGGTAATCTTTGATGTTTTCGTTGTATGCTATTGCCGTTGCTGCAGCTCCTATAAGTGCTGGAGTGTTTGTCATAATTCTTATTAATCCGATTGGGTTATTAATAAATTTAGTAATGTGAGTAAGAGAAATTCCCGCTGCTATAGAAATAATTGTTTGTTGTTCTGTAATTGTTTGCCCAATTTCACGCAAAACAGTATCTATTACTTGAGGAATAACAGCAATTAAAATATATTTAGATGAACGCACTAAATCCGCATTACTTTTAGCAATCTCAACATTAAATTCCTTAGAGTGTATATTTCTTTTGTCTTCATCTATATCAAAAATAATAATTTCATTTTTATTAAGAGTATTCGTAGAAATTAATCTCTTTAATAAAGCAGAACCGATTTTTCCAATACCGATAATTCCTAATTCTTTATTGTACATAGATTTAGTTTATTAATGTAACCAAAATAATATTATTAAATAGAACGATTATTTAAAATATTAAAAAGGCGTTTCTCAGACAATATTCAATTAAATACATCACTAAGATTATTTGCTATAAATTCAGAGGATCTAATTCCGAAATCGTTCCATAAATTAATTTCTAAAATAATTTTATCTTTCACTTTATTAATTTGATGAAACTTATTATATTGAAAAAATTGAATCCCATTTTTATATTTATGAGGTAATTCTACAAAAATAGAAGCAATTCCCTTTTTTTTTTGAATGGTTAAGTAGTTTATTAATATGTTTTTTCCAATATGTTTTTTCCTGAAATTTGGATTTACATATATTAAATAGAGATTCGTTTTAGGCACAATTTTTTCTAATGAATCAACCTTGTGATTTTTTTCTTCCGCAACTAAAATTCCCACTAAAAGTTTCTTATAATATGCCGTTAATGTAAAATATTTGCGATTTAAAAAATTAATATTAAAATCTTCAATCAGTTGTAAAAATTCTTTAGCACACAGATTCAAGTCAATTAAATCTTCTTTATTTGCTTCTTTTATACTGATATCTGAATCGTCAATTTGAAATTCTCTCATAAACAGCTTAATTGTATAATTCGGATTTTAATTCTTCAATAAGATACCCTTTAATCATTCCATTATTTCTGTCATATCCTTCACAAACTACGCTCCTAACGCCAATTAAATCGGGTGAGATCTCTTTTATTTTAGGGATTGAATCTATCAATAAGTTTCCAGCTAGAGCAACTTCAAGGTTTAATTCTTTTGATTTATCTCTAAACTGTTTTAATTGTTTAACATTTAAAAAATCGAACAAATTCTTTCCATCTTTGATGAATGTATCAAGCATTGCAATATCAGAACCAGATTTTTCTGCGATAGTGGGGATGGATAAAAAATCTGGTGATGAATTCATCCGTATTCTATCGGCATAACCCGCTACGACGATCTTTATATCCTTATCGTAATTTTTTACAGCTTTTACAACTTTAGTCATTAAATTTATGCCTTCTTTTTCGGTATTTGGCCCTTTAAGCCCCACTTTAATAATATCTGCCCCCGATACTGCAGCACCTAGAGCCGCTAACGAAGCTGAACCAGGTAAATTAGGAAAATCTCCAATAGTTGCGCTCAATAATTGAGGGCTATTAGGAGGAATTAAGCTCTTCATTTTTTTTATAATCCAAGGAAAATTTGCTCCAAGAGAACCTTCGCTTGGATTTTTGCAATCGATATAATTCACGTCTTTATCTTGAACTAGAACCTTTGCTTCCTCAATATCTTTAGGGCTTATCAACAATTTGATTCTTTTTTGCATAATCACTAAAATTTAAATGTAATTTTGAATGGAACGATTAGAATTTACTCATCTTAATAAACAAATGCGTTTAATAATAGATCTTTTATATTATCAAGCTAAAATATTTTTTTATTTTTAGATATTTGTAATTAAATTAAAACATATAAAGAACAAATGATATAAAAATTTAAATTAAATAATTATTATTAAATATCAAAAAAATTATGAATTTATTATGTCCCCAAAAGAAATCACAAAAGTAGACATAACAAACGAAGTATTTAGAGAGCCATTTGAAGTTATTAAACAAATATCCTTAAATTTAGATTCGTTAAAATATACTAAAGTTATTCAAACATTTGTAATGGAAGATCGAAGATTGAACCTCTCTTTAGAAAATCAAGGATCCAGTTATTTCAAGGGTAAGATTGTTTGGATTGGCAATAAAAAAGATGATAGCGAAGGAACTATCTTTTGCGTTGATACTAAAACGGAATTAAAACAGATTAATCCTACTGCCGAAAATACTGAAAATGTTGTGCTTGATATAAAAAAGGAAATTATTAGAATATCTACTGCATCCAAAACGAAATGTACAGTTTGTGGAAAGAACATTGAAATTTTCGATGAAGTGACTGGTTGTCCAATTTGTGAAGCGAAAGCCCATAAAGGACATTTCATAGATTGGGTTAGAATGAAACATGCTTGTCCAGTTTGTAAAAAATCTTTAAATGTATCAAGTTCTGGTGTGATTTTTCTTGATTAACTTTGATTAAACTTTCTTATTTTATCAATATTAATAGTTCCATCGTGTAAAGCGGTTCCTATTAGAACTCCTGAGAAATTATGCTGATTATATAATTTAATATCATCCATATCCTTAATTCCTCCTCCAACTATTATATTTCCCTTAAATTCATCCCTTATTTGTTGATATAACTGCGGGATTCCACCCAACTTTTGCCCTACTTTATAAAGATCAAGTAGAATTATTTTTTCAACACCTAAATTTTCAATCTTCTTTATAATTTCAATTGGTTTCTGGTTTTGTAATTCATTTATATTGGTTTGAATCAATTCGTTGTACATATCTATACTTACAATGGTTTTACTCTTACCATAAATTTTTAAACATTTAGAAATAACTTTTAAATTTTTTATCGTCTCTAATCCTAAAATTAATGTATCTATGCTATATTTAGAATATATTTTAACATTCTTTATAGACAAAATTCCTGGATCAATAATGATTTTAACATTTGGTATGGTTAAAATTTTTTCTAATAACTTAAAATTAGGTTCTTTTTTGATTATTGCATCTAAATCGGCAATATATATATCATTGATTTAATAATCATCTTTCAATTTTTTAACTATTTTTATTGGATCACAGCTATTTATCCAAACCGCCTTTAACGGTTTATATCTCTCTCGTTCTCCTTTTATGGCATGAACTGCTTCAGAATTTAACACATCAATTACGGGTATGATCTTAAAACTACTCATCTTTTCGACTTAAAATTTTTATTTTTTCTTAGATAAAAACAACAAATTACCAATATGAAATACCCTTTTTTTTTTTAAATAGTGATTAATTAATTATTAAATAGTTTTATTTTTAAAGTATTAATTCTAAAATTATCTTTGAATAAAAAAACCTTTTTAAAATAGTGAAATAAATGAAAACGGAAGCATATATTAATAAAATTATTGAGGATACTGGTCTATCTAGAACTGATATTCAAAGCTTAGTAGAAGAAAAAAAAGAAGAACTTAAGGGTTTAATCTCAGACGAAGGAGCTTTGTTTGTAATTGCTAAAGAGTTAGGAGTAGATGTGACGAGTGAAAATAAGGACCTCTTGAATGAAATTGAGTTAAATATCTCAGATATTACATTAAATATGAAAAATATTGCTATTGTCGGTAGAGTTAAGGATATATATCATGTTAATAATTTTACTAAAAGCAGTGGAGAAACTGGACATGTAGGATCGTTTTTGTTGCATGATAATACAGGCGATATCCGAATTGTTTTATGGGATGAACAAGTGAGCATTTTTAAAGATGAACGCTTTGAAAAAAATGAAATTGTTAAAATTTTAAATGGTAATGCAAAAAAGGGAAGATTCGATGGAATAGAGATTCATGTTGGAGGATTTAGCAAAATTGATTTGGCTCCTGAGGATGTTGATTACAAGAAATACCCAAAGATTATTGAAGAATTCACAAAAATACAAGAGATCAACGAAAAATTAGGATCTTTATCAACTGAGGGAAAGGTAATGAACCGTTTCCCCGTAAAAGAATTCATTAGGAAAGATGGCCAAAACGGTAGGGTTAGTTCAATAATACTGAGAGATTCAACGGGCAAAGTAAGAATTACTTTTTGGAATGAAGATATCGAAAAAATCAAAAATGTTGAAGTTGGTGATTTTATTTCGCTCACTAACTTAAATCCAAGAAAAAGCAACTATGCAGAAAACAGAATTGATGTGCACGCAACTCCGTGGACTAAAATAACGAAAACAGATAAAACATTGAATTTAGATGCAAAATTTATTGATAAAATCGTAAAGCTTCAACAGGAGAAGGATTACGCTTCATTTCAAGGAATTATTGTTTCAGTAGAAGACCTAAGAAAGGTTACACTAAAATCAGGAGACGAGGTATCTCTATTAAGTTTTTCGGTAAGTGACGATACTGATAGCATAAGAGTTACTGCATGGCAGGAAAAAGCAGATGAATTATCGAAGTCTCTAAAGATTGGAGAGGGTATTTCGTTAAAAAATGTTGTATTAAGATTTAGTAATTATTGGGAAAAAAATGAAGCATCAATTCAAAATGACTCTAGTTTAGAAAAAATAGATTTAAAAATCTCAAATCTAAAAATTTCAGAAACTCCATCAAAAGAACAGCGTCGAACTTTTTCAAGAAATTTTACTGAAATTAATTCGATACAATCATCTGGGTTTTTTGAAATAAAGGGATTTATTTCTAATGAATTAAAAAAAATCAATTTCTACGAAGCTTGTACTACTTGTAGAAGAAAAATTGATAATTGTAAATGCGACCAAAAAGGTAATACAAAACTAACAATGATTGTTAGTCATTTCGTTGAAGATGAAAGCGGTAAAATTAGGGCTACATTTATTGGAGACGCAGCAGAAAAATTAATTGGAAAGAACGCTGATACAATTATAAAAGTTAAAGATACTCCAGATTATGAAAAATTATTAGAAAATTTCTCTGCTGAAATCGTTGGAAGAGATATTATGATTAGAGGTTCAGTAAAATTTAATGATTTTAGTGATTCCTATGAAATTGTTGCTTCAGATTTTCAGGATATCAATGTGGAAGAAGAATTAGATAATAGTATGAAGGAAATCTTGACTTAAATAAAATTTTTTATAAAAAAGCTTTTTTATTAATTTTTGTTTCTATTTCATAAATTATCTTAAAAATTATTAGTTTTTAGATTGGAAACATGAGGCATGTTGATATTGTTGGGTTAGGCGAAGTGGTTTTAGATTGGGTTGCCGAAATACCACACTTTCCAAAACCGGATGAAAAAATTGATGCATTAAGCGAGAATTATTTTTCGGGCGGTGTTACAGCTAATTATTTAGTAGCAGTAGCTAGATTGGGGGGCTTATGCGGATTTATAGGTGCTGTTGGAGATGATTCTTATGGTGATTTCTTGGTTGATGATTTCGTTAAAGAAAAGGTAGACACAACTTTTATTGTAAAGAAGCCAAATAAAAAAACGCCTGTTAATTTTATATTTATTGCTAAAGGGGAAAAGTCAATAATTCAATCTCCTCACATGCAAACAACAAAAATAGATGTTAATGATTTAAATGAATCTTTTATAGCAGAATCTAAGCTATTACATACTACAATGATTCATCAAGAAGTTACTGAAAAAGCCATTGAAATTGCTAAAAGAAATAATGTTAAAATTAGTATTGATTTAGAATCTCAAATTGCGCAAAAAGGCTGGCAATATTTAAAAAATCTACTTTTAAATGCTGATATTTTAATTCCAAATAAAGAAGGGGCAAAAACTATAACGAACAGCGATAATCCTGAAAAAGCAGCTAATATTTTAGTGAAAAAAGGGATACCTATTGTAATTATTACATTAGGAAGTAAAGGGGCGTTAATAACCACAAGTGACTTTCAAAAAAGGATACCTACTTACGATATTAAACATATTATTGATACTACAGGGGCAGGAGATACATTCAATGGTGCATTTTCTCTAGCTTACTGGATTAAAGGTTGGGATTTGGAAAAAGCCTGTAAATACGGTAATGCTGCAGCTTCTTTGAAGATCCAAAAATTAGGTGCGAGATCTGGCATGCCTAAAGAAAATGAGTTGTTAGATTTCTTAAAGAAGAATGATGATACATTCTAATAAAGTTTATAGGTTTAATAGTAGATTTTTTTATGAATAAATTACACTTATATTTTTAAAATTCTCGCTACTGATTAGTACATCTAACTTTTCTAATATCACTTCTGAGGTAAGTTGAGTATACGGTTGATTAAATGGCCAAATACCAATTAGAATATCTCCTAGCTTTTTTACATTCCCAATTAAAAAACCTTCCTTTTTTTCATCTAATAAATACGTGTAGAGAATAACGATATAATAATTAAAATTATAATTAATAGCTACATCTCCACTTTTTATTACTTCTCGAATGTTTTGAAAATTTATTACATTTTGACGCTTTTGACTTAATATTTTTAGAGACGAAAAATATTGAGAAGGAATATTAATCGGTTTATCAGAGATTATGCTTTTAAAAGTTAATGAATATGATTCATTTTTATCTCCTTTAGTCCCCTTAAAAATGACCTTGTAAAATATTGCACTCATCGAAATCTAATTTATCTCTTTTTTAATATTAAAATAAAAAAAAAATGCAAATGAACTATCGTTACTATTATTATTTTATCATTTTTTATATGGTTTCCTCATCATCCCTTGTCGAATGATAATATTTTCTTCAGGGAAGCCTAAGTCAATTAAAAATTTTTTCAACTTAAACTTGTGATCTCCTTGAAGTTCGATTAAATTTCCTCTAACAGTTCCTCCAGAAGCACATTTCTTTTTGGCTTGCGTAAGGATATCCTTTAGGTTTGCGTCTATATTTCCTTCGAAGGTGATAACTGTAACCACACGCCCCCATTTCCTTCGATCGTTAGAGATAATAATTTGTTGTTCATCTGCGCTTAAACTATCGCATATACATAGGTCTTTCGGAAAACTACATACCGGACAAATGTCTTCTTCTTTAATACTCCTTTTTCACAACCTTTATTATTGAAACTTATTAAAATACAGTACTAAAAAATAATAGAACTAAATCTTATAAAAACCTTTTTTTATTTTGGTTTTGTATAATTTTAAAAATGTTAAGTTTTTATAAGGATTTGATTAATTTGGTTTTTAGGTTTTATTATTAATAACATTATAAAAATAAATTCTTATTTAATATAATTAAAAAAAATAATTCATGAAAAAAAATGATGAGTTCATGGATTTTTAAAGTGATCGTAGCAGGAGCGGGTGGTGTGGGAAAAACCGCTATGGTAACTCGATATTGTACCGGAAAATTTGAAGAAGGCTATAAAATGACTATAGGTGCGGGATTCCACACAAAGTCAGAAGTCCTTGACACAGGAGAGTCCGTAAAAATGCAATTGTGGGACTTCGCCGGAGAAAAAAGATTCCGAGAGCTTTTACCAGACTATTGTAAGGGAGCGAGTGGAGCGTTTATTTGCTTTGATATAACAGATTACGACACTTTCAGAGAAATTCCAGGTTGGCTAAAAATTATTCGCAAAAAAGCAGGTTTTGTGCCTATTATTCTTATGGGTATGAAGTGGGATTTATCGAACCACGAAGTGGATTTCGAAATCGCGAATGAATACGCCCAAAATGCTAAATGCAATCAATGCGTTTTCACTTCTTCAAAAGAAAATATAAATATAAACGAATCGTTTCAAGCTATGGCAAAGTGGCTTATATTTTATGCAAATCAAGCGTAATTTGCCCTATTTTTAGAAATTGCCATTTTAACCGCAAAAAAGAAACATATTTAAAATTAATTAGAATTATTTTGATAGTAAGTATCAGTACTTTTATCATAGATTCGATCCCATATCTTCATATAAAACTTTTTTGATATTTCAGTAGTGAATATAATTCTAAGCAATATTTTTCTTCTGCTTGTTGGCATATCTTCTATAATATACGAATAAATAGATATAAAGGGTAATATAAGCTCAAGAAAAGACCTAGAAATTACATATGTAAATTAATCTGTAGAATTTAAATAGCTGATTTTAAATAGAATATAGATGATCACCTATCTTTTTCGTGTAAAATTTTTAAGTATAATTGACCAATTTTTACCAAACTTTGACGATCTGTTTATCGAGATTAATTCGTTTATAGAATTGGTATTTGGGTATATGAAATACTTTTTTTTTGGTATACTTCTCATTATCGGAATCTTAACCTTGTTAAGCTTGAGAGGGAAGTACTTTTTAGAGCGGATCAGATACAGCGAGGAAAAAAAATTAGCAGATAATCCTATGACGAAGCCTCGTTTGATTCTGGGGTCTTTATATATAGTTTTTGCGTTCGGAATCCTACTCGATTGGTTCACATACTTCTTGCTTGTCGTTTTAGACCCTCTACCAGATCGACTCGTTTTTAATTTTATCTCTCTTTCAGGTATAATCGATCCATTTGCTACCAATAACATTTCGGATATAAATAAGGCAGTGTATCCTTACGAGAAAACTATATATTACGGAATGGCTATCTGCTCGTTTCTAGCTCTCCTGACGATTACAATAAGTCTATGGCAGATAATTAATAAGGAAGGAAGGATTACAAAAAAATCAATAATCTCTTTAATTACTGGCGTCATAGCTGGATTAATTGCGGGATTTACAACCTGCCTTCCTTTGTTCCTCTAAGTTGGAAAAAATCTATCTTCCATATTGAAAAACTATTTATGATAAAGCCACTATTAGGGGGATGACAGTCATCCTTTTCCTTCTTATTTTTCCTTTATAAATAGACAACTTTTGTATTTTTCCACATTTGTAATCGAAATTTTTAAAAAAATAAGCAATAGGTGTGAAAACTCATGAAAACAAAAGTTAAAGGTTTGGTGGATGGTTGCTATCATTGCAATTCTATTTACATCTCAGAAATAAATTATGGCTTTGTATGTAGAACTTGTGGAACTGTTCAGGAATTGATAAAATTTGAACCTGTTACCACTGCCGATAAGATACAATTTCAAAACCCAGTTACCAGTAAAACAACAATAGGAAACGAAGGAGAACGAAAAAGGGCTAAAGACAGTGGAAAGATACATAATCTAAGTAAATTGAATTCTATTAAACATTATAAAGATAATATTATGGAAATAGCATTCATTCGGACTAAAACTGTCATTGAAAAGCTAGGACGATCATCTAAAGATGCTTCCGTAATTCTAAGAAAATTTAAAGAGATTCGTCCCTATATCCGCCCTAAGTCTAAATTTCGGAGCCCTGAGAAGTGCATTCCATGTATTATCTATTTTTACTATAAAGAAGTGAATATTGTTATTGATGTAGAAACTCTTTTTGACATTTCAGAGATATCAAAAACTGAATTCAACGAGTTTAGAAAGCAAATGGAACTATTTTGGCCTGTGTATAAAACGAGAGATCGTAAAAAGTACATTCTTACAAGAATAGGAGGCGTTATTGGCTACAAAAACCTATACAACCAATCAAAGAAGATTTTAGATAAATTCTGGGAGATAATCAAAGATTCGAAAGACGATGTCATCGCCGGTTTAGTAATAGGAATATCATTAACGCTTTCTAAATGCGAAAAAATAACCCTGTATTCGCTAAGTAAATCCTTTAATATTACTTAGAGCTCGCTTCAAAAGTCAATTCAAAGTAAATTATTTGACCGCTTAGGGATAAGAAATAAGGTAAAAGGATTTAAAAAAAAGGTGGTATTTTTAGAAGAGAGAGGGCTTTTTAAGTATCTGTGAAACTATTTTCCGTTAGATTTAAAATGAAATTTCCATTGAGTTTATAGCATAGTTAAAGTTACCAGACAAAATATTAAACTTTTTATATGATGAGGTTAAAATATATCCTAACCAATTCAAGACAAAATATAAAACTATAAGGGATAGATCAATGTCAGTAAAATACGACGGGAAGGAGTATGAAGTAAAACGAGAAGGTGGGCTTTTAACTCTTAACCTTCCAAGGATGGGGATCAAAAAGATATCTGACATCAAAGGTCTCGAAACACTTACTGAGTTACAGTCATTAAATCTCAATAGTAACCAGATTTCTGAAGTAGAAAATCTTGAAAACCTTATAAATTTAGAGAACTTACAGCTTGGGGGAAATCTGATAGAAATCATTAAAGGTTTTGATAATCTAGTGAATTTGAGGGTGTTAGATCTCAATAATAACCAAATTTCTGAAGTGGAGAATCTTGAAAACCTTACAAGTTTAGA
>JAUWZT010000078.1 GCA_030615145.1 Promethearchaeota archaeon
AAAAAAGGTTCCCGTGATGAAATACCCTTTTCTTGTATTCACTCCATGGTTTAATTTTTTAAACCATATAGTTAATCGCTTCATTCTTAGATTTTTACCCTCTTTATTCTATAAAGATATAATTTTTGTTTATAAAGTGCGTGATTAATTTTCTCTCTCAAGCTTTAAAATCATGAGATTCTCCACAATTTGGACAGAATTTAAATTTGATTCCCATATGATACCCACAAACGGGACAATATAAGCCTGAATCGGCATGTTCTGGTTGAACTTGAACCTGTTCTGTTCTATATGACTCAGTTGGCACTTGAAAATATCCTCGCCGGTATCCTAAATCGAATTTTACTTTTAACGATGTGAAAAGAGTGGTCAATAAACATATAAAAAGTGGTCCAAGAATGATTGTTACTACATTATTCAATAACTCGTTCAAAAATAGCATATTATATCTCCTGCTTGCTGGGTTGTACCACGAGGCTAATGTAGGGGCGTCCACATGCCATACAAGGTTTAAGAAAAAACCGTAAATCATACTGATAACGCGGATAATTAAAGAGCTGATAACCAAAACTCCAATGATTTTCCAAAATGCTCCTTTAGTAATTACTCTTGCTTGTTTGAGAGGTTTTTCTATGTTTTCAAATTGATAAGTGAATACTGAGCAAATATAAAGTCCGAAAATTATAAATCCAGGAATCAATAAAAACCAGAACCCAAGTGGAACTCCAAGACCAAGAATAACAAGGACTACAAATAATTTGGAATTATATGATTTCTTTATATCTTGAAAGAAATTAGTATCTAAGTTTAAGTACTTCTTGTAGAGGTAAATACTCACGGAACTCATAGCTAAGGCTGTAAATAAAGTGTTAATAATACTATCTATAAAGATAACGCTAAGACCAAATAGTAAAAAATTCATGAGTTGAGCCATATCAGCTTCCGTCGGGTTTGAAGGATCTATCGTACTTGTTATATTTTCTCCAAGAACACTTACTTGCCAATTCAGATCTGCAAGTAAAAAAATCTTTAAAAACAAGTAAATTACATAAAAAAGGGTGAGCGGAACGATAATTTTTGCCCAGTTTTTTCCAAATAAGCGAAAACCATCGGAAATGGATTCACCATAACTTTTTTTGCTATTCTTGTTAATTCTTGAGATTCGCGCGACATGATTTTTATTATTTATATATGAGTAAGGATCATTTAATAAGATTCAAAGTAAGTTAATATGTATTGTTATAATTTGTCTCTGAATTCTAAATTAATATTCCTTTGCCAACAACAGTCAAAGAGAAATGTAAAACCATTATGGAAGACAAATATAAAATTAGATGTATGTCAGTAGACTACAATATTCCAGTAATAATTAATTTACAGTTAGCAAAAGCAGTTATTGACGCTATTAAAAATACGCGCGAAAAGAAAGTAGAAATAAAGTCGCTTAACGAATTCCACCAGACACTAAAAAAAGTGTATTGGTAAAAAAAAAAAATAAAATTGGATTTAATTTTCTACTGGATTTTATTTAATTTTACGAAGAGAAGGGGTATTAAATATGCTAGAACAAAACCAACGATAGCATACCTAGCATATCTGTAGAAGACCGAGTCGAATACTCCTCTAATCGCTTCAAGGGCAAAGTAAACTACAAATAAAATTACTAATCCTATTACTAAATTTATAATTTTCCATTTCAAATCTAGTTTACTTGGTTCATATTTAACATACTCGTTTTCAAGAACATATGCGATTCCAAATCCTAACAATACTCCAGTAACTTGAGACATTCTCCCCGTATCACTGAAAGCGACTGGAACCGGTAAGAGCTCTGTTCCTGAAGTAGGAAACAAAAATGTACCTAATAAGAAGAGTACTAAAGATACAACAACAATAACTATCAACTTAATTGGTAGGTTTAAAGCGTTAAATTGTTTCGTACCATATGGTTCTAAATACGTAAAAAGTAAGAGCACAACAAGCCCTAATGAAAATCCCCCTATCACATCTTGAAGGTCATGAACACCGATGATCATTCTTGATATAGCAACTAGAAAAATAATAATTCCCATGATTATGACAATATAAAGCCTCTTTCGAAAATCATATCCTATATAGCCCCATGTTGCTATGGCAGTTGCAGTATGCCCAGATGGAAATCCATAATATGTCTCTATTAATCCAGCAGGATTTTCTGGTGAGACTTCTCCTGGATCGATGTTAGTTGCTGGTCGTGGATCCTGAAAAATATTCCTAAAGAATTCATTTAAATAGGATGTGAATAATAAACTCAAAGTTAAATTTTTGGCAAAACTCTTATCATATATGATAAAGAAAACAGCCACCATCACGATAAACACAATGGGTTCGCCAAGATAGGTAATCGCTTTAAAGATAGAACGTATTGTTGACGAAGAACTATAGAAAGCTTCATTAAATCCTAATGCTATAAGGATTAATCCCGTAATTAGCACAACTACGAAGATAATACTTACAGTAATTAATTCATTTTTACTAAGGTTTTTATTACTCTCTGACATCAGACATCACTAATGTTATTTTAGTAAAAGTAAATCGATTTTATAGTTAATAAATCTTTTGCATAAAATTACCGGTAAACATATAATTTCACATTAATAAAAACCATGAAAAAAAATAAATAGTAATTAAATTTTGCTTTAGATAACTGCTTAAATGTGTTGAATAACAAAAATATCGGGTGTCAAATAGATTTACTATCGAGGATACATTTTGGTTCGCTTAAAAATTATCGGAACTCAATGGAAGATAGTAGAGAAATTGAAGGGTTTGAAACCAGAAGAAGATCAAGATTGGAGGATTACTTACGCATCCCCTACTTATGGCGGTTGGGATTTAATTGTAGAATGCATTTTTAAAAATTTAGAAGATTTGGATAAAATCGTGTCCTTCTGTCGAACTGATGAAGATTTAAAAGAGTGGATCGATGCTACAACAACTCTGATCAGCACAAAAAGAAACTTTGAAGAATAGAAGTTTGTTTCTTATTTTATAACTCAAATCAAATTATTAATAATAATCTCGGAAATATCTGACGAGTATTCACCTGTTCTCCTGATGCTTTCGATTATAAACCCTATTTCAACGAGATACTCTGAATTAGGATTAATTTTAATGGTATTACATGCTTTTGTTAAGTTTTCAATGGATTCAATGTTTTCATTTGCTAATTTTAAACTATTTTGAAGCCATGCGTCTAAACTCATGTTTAATAAGTCCAAAGAAATCCTACTTGCATTCATAATGTTTTTGTATAATTCTTTATCGATTTTTTGGTAATCTATAAGTAAAACATTTCGCGCGATTTTTACGGCGTGGTCCGCAATTCTCTCTAGAAATCGGCTTATAAATTTATAATTACTGGCATCTTCTAATGTTATACCTAATTTTTGGCACAATATAATATCTCGTAATACAATATGAGCCTGGCGCTCGACTAGCCAATTCAATCGATCAATTTCATCATCACTTTCAATTACTTTTTCCGCTAGCCTTTTATCCCCCGTTTCCAAGGCTTTAAGTGCGTCCTCGTGCATACCATTAGCTAGGATATACATCCTCCTGATTGTTTTTTCAAATGGCATCTCTTTTGGGTCGAGTAAATCTTTTATTATAATATTGTTATCTGTTTCCTCTATTATTTCAGTCCCTATTGTAATTTTTCTGAAATTTCTTATAGTATCTCTTATTTGTGACTCAATCTTTTTACTGGATTTCACTTCTATAATGTTATACCCCATGATATAAGCTCCAACTAATAATCGAAACAAGAAATCAGAGTTTTTAATCTCATCAACGTCGAACTTCTTTTCTCTTACAAGTTTTTCTGAACTTATGTAAGGAGTAATAAGCAAATTACCATCTGGTTGTGACAGGATTCCAATTGTATCTTTAACCTGAATTCCGTGTTTATCAATCCATTCTCTTGGTAGACTAACAATATAAGTAGACCCACCCGTTTTTTGTACTTTTCTTGTTTCAATATTGAAAGACATAACTTTTTCTTCTCTTTAAATTTGTAATTTATATATAGAATTCTCTTATTATATATATTTTCTCTATATTCTATATATAAGTCTAAATATTAAGAATAACCATAGTAAAAGCTAATTTTATTCTTCGAAATACTTTTAGTGTTTAAAGGGTTGTATCGACATTTTGTACTCATAGATTATGTATAAAAAATCTATTAATGAATGATGAATTTAGTTTTTTAAAGCTGAAAATTAGATTTATGCTATTTTTTAATAATAATTTCTGACATGTTATGGTGTTTAATAAGAAAGAATTAACAGCTGAGCCCATGGTGGAGTTTTCTTCGGGTAAAGACCCGTATGTAAAATCACGGAAAAAGGGACCTACTAGATGGATTTTAGTTCATGTATTTCACGGCTCGAACAAGTTGTTTGTGGTTGTTGTGGTTTTTATAATTATCCTTTCTGCTAATATATCCTCTATTACATATATTATAATAGGCGAAACAATATCAGCACTGTTGAGTGGAAAGACGGCTTTATTAGGAAATTATATTTTAACTTTATTTCTATTAGGGATAAGCGGTCCCGCAATGAGAATTGTGAGTCGAATGTTAACAGAGGTTTTAGCGCAGAGGTTAGAAAGAGACGCTCGAAGAGAGTTCTTCACAAATCTATTAGGAAAAAGTCAATCGTTTCACGACAGACAAAAAATAGGAGAGTTAATGGCAAGGGTTACTGACGATGTTAGGATGTTGAATTTCTTAATCAGCCCGGCTTTATCGTTAATTATAGAATCTTTTACATATCTATTTATCCCTATTATTTACATTGTTATGTATTACCCTTTTCAGTTAATAGTTGAGCCTATATTCTTTTCTATTTCATTTATTATCTTATTGAGTTCTTATTCACATAAAATTGGACCTGTAACGGCCCGTTTAAGGGAAAACTTTGGTTTAATGACTGCTTCTTTAAGCGAGACCTTATCGGGCATCGAAGTAGTTAAAGCTACAGTCCAAGAAGAAAAAGAGATGAAAAAGTATTTTACACATGTAGATAATTATAAAAAGGCGTTTATTGAGCGAGGTAAGTTACAAGCAAAGTATCTCCCGATCTTAGTTCTAGCATTAGTTATAACGGCAGGTTTTACTCATAGTATTGTGCTATTTAATTTCGGATTAATGAATATCGGGCAAATTATTGCTTTCTTAGGAATTTTGGGATTGCTCCGTTTTCCTACACACATCTCTATGTTTGTTTTTGCTATCTTTCGATTAGCAGGATCGAGTGCAGATAGACTGCTCGAGTTAATGAATAAAAAAACTGAAATTGACGAGAATAAAGAAGGTAAAAAGAAAGTTTTCAATGGCAATATAATATTTGAGAACGTGGATTTTATCTACCCTGATGGTAAGATGCCTGTGTTAAAAGGTATCTCGTTTGAAGTTAAACCTGGGCAGACAGTTGCAATAGTTGGAACAACTGGATCTGGAAAAACTACGCTAACTAAATTAATCTCGCGGCTATACGATGTTTCTAAAGGTCGAATTTTAATTGATGGGAGCGAAATTCGGGATTATGCTTTACAAACTTTGCGAGATCAAATTTCTTATATTGAGCAAGATGTATTCTTATTCTCTACAACTATTTTTGATAATATATCTTTTGGGCGAGTAAGTTCATTGGAGCAAGTTATTAATGTAGCTCAACAAGCACAAGCTCATGATTTTATCAGTGAGTTGCCAGAAGAATATCAGTCGAAGGTAGGAGAAAGAGGAGTTCAGCTTAGTGGAGGAGAAAGACAACGAATTGCCATAGCACGAGCTTTTTTATCCGATCCTCGGATTCTTATTTTAGACGATTCAACTTCAGCTATTGACTCTAACACAGAGGACAAAATTCAGTTTGCAATTAAAAATATTTTGAAAAATCGCACTACAATTTTAATAACGCACCGGTTATCACAAATTAGGTGGGCTGATTTAATTATAGTTTTAAAAAATGGTGAAGTCGCAGCTAAAGGGAACCATGAAGAATTACTAAAAACATCTGAAGAATATCGCAAAATTTTCGTTAAGAAATTCGATATCGAAGAAGAACAATTGCTTAAGGAGGTGAGAAAATAGCTTGTGGGTGGGTCTTGAAGCAGAAGAATACGATCGCAAATATCAAGATAAGGATTTAGTAAAACGAATTGTATCTTATTTCTCGCCTTATAAACGAGCAATGTTTCTTGTAATTTTCTTCCTTACTATCTCATCGCTTACCATCGCTTTTCAACCTATTTTAACTTCTCTAATTATTACTAATTTAGAAACTACTCCAGATTTAATCTATATTTTATTCTTAATCTTGATAATTTTCATCTTTAGCATTTCAAGCTGGGTTTTTAATTATATTAGACAGATATATTCTAATCGAGTAATTGGAAGTGTAGTGCAAGATATAAGAAAGGACGCTCACAAATCGGTCGTTAATCACGATTTGTCTTTCTTTGATAAAAACCCCTTGGGTAAAATTGTTTCAAGAATCAACACTGATTCACGTGATTTTGGTGAAACAGTTGGATTGTCAATTGAGGTAATTTCATCTGTTATAGTCTTAATTCTGTTAATAGTTGTGATGTTTACTGTGAATGTGGTTCTAACATTCGTTCTTCTTATATCGCTCCCATTATTTTTAATAGCAGCACTGAGCTTCAGGAAGCTCGCGAGAAAGATGACTCTTCTTGGACAGCGTGCCCTAGCTTCAGTAAACGCGTATGCAAAAGAAAGTTTTTCTGGCATCCAAATAGCAAAAACATTTAGGCGAGAAAAAAAAGTTTACGATGACTTCCTTCAAGTGAATAACCAATCCTATATGGTGAATTTAAAAAGGGCTTTCTTGTTGAATGCTATCTTTCCTACTCTTGGTTTAATTCAAGGTTTTGTTACGATGCTGTTAATTTTAATAGGAAGTAACTTGGTAATAGAAGGATTTGTTGGAGTAGGAGAATTAGTTCTCTTCATTCAAGGCTTAAATCTATTATTTTTTCCCTTATTCATTATAGCATCTTTCTGGCCTATGTTTCAAACAGGTATGGCTGCTTCTGAGAGAATCTTTGCAATAATAGATACATTGCCTCTTGTTGTTCAAAATGACAACATTAAACCTTCAAAAGGTTTGAAAGGTGAAATTGAATTCAAGAATTTAACATTTCGATACGATAAAGCTAAATTAGTATTTGATAACTTCTCACTGAAGGTTAACCCAGGAGAATCAATTGCTCTCGTTGGCCATACTGGGGCTGGTAAATCTAGTATTGCTAAATTAATTGCCAGATTTTACGAATTCCAAGGTGGAGATATTCTAGTTGATGGTAAGAGTATTAGAGATTATGATCTTACTGAATACAGGAGGCACATAGGTATTATCCCACAAACACCGTTCTTATGGGCTGATACTGTAGAAAATAATATTAAGTATGGTTGTGCTTCTGCCACAGAAAAGGATGTACTTAACGCATTAAGTATAAGTGGCGGGTCTGAATGGGTGGAAAGCTTATCAAAAGGTTTAAAAACTGAGGTACGCGAGAGGGGGACGCTTCTATCGATGGGACAGCGCCAACTAGTGGTTTTTGCTCGCGTATTGTTAGAAAACCCATCAATTCTTATCTTAGACGAAGCAACGGCTTCAGTAGATCCATTTACTGAAACAAAAATTCAAGATGCTTTAGAAAAGACGATTGAAGGACGTACTTCAATTATTATTGCTCATCGCTTATGGACCGTTAGACATGTTGACAGAATTGTCGTTCTGGATCACGGTAAAATAGTTGAGGAAGGTAATCACGATGAACTGATGAAACGTGGAGGAACATACGCTAATTTATATAATACATATTTTAGACACCAATCCTTAGAATATGTTGAAGAGATGGGAAAAAATAAAGCTATGGATATCATTTAATTTCTATAAATAAAATATTTATGATTTTTTAGTTTCTGACTTTTTCTTCTTTTTATCTAAAATTCTGAATATTCTAACTGTTCTTTCTTTCTTTTTAAAATATTGTTCACTAGAAAGATTAATGAAATGTTTACCTATAACAAGATAGTTCTGATAATAATTATCTAATTCTTTAAATAAATTTATAATATTGATAAGCTTAAACCCATCTGTTTTAATTGATGTCTCTAATTCTAATGATTGATCAAACACAATTCGAGAAAAAATGGATACATAGTTATAATTAAGAAAAAAAAAAAGGGAATAATCCCGGTCACATCTCGCGCCCGTTGGAATATGTGGCTTGATCTGCATTCTTAGGATTTTTTATTCCTACTCTTATTAAGAAATATATTTCGAATATTAAGGCATTTAGATATAGAAACATCATAGAATTACCAGAACTACTAAGAGAATAACTATTGATAAAAATATGTACAATCATAAAGAAAATTGCCAAAAGCACTGTAGTTTTATGAAAAGCTCGAATTTTTCTCTTTTTTCTGATTTTTTTCAAAGCTAACATAATTCCTGTTAATGTAGCGAGATTAATCATTAAAATTGCAAAATTTGCGAGAACATGACCACTATGGAATGAAGTTCCGAATGTCATTAGGAAGCCATATTGAAAGAAATGAATAAGACCATTAATGTATGTAATAGGATTAATAAGGTCTATCATTTCATTTGCTAGTCCATGCAATATAACATAATGCATATTTATCAAAGCTAAAGATACTATTCCCGTATAACAGTGCAAACGTCGCAAACGTCGATATTTTTGTATTATATATCTTTTGATAGGTTTTAAGGTTAGAAAGTTAGTTCCAATAAATATTCCAAAGGCGACAAAGCTAAAAATACTTCCTATTACAGTGAATTCAATATATTGTGCTCCTGGACTTAAATAATCGGGAGTGAGTCCTATAGGCATAATATAAACGGGGACAATCTTTCCAGTTTGATTTAAAACCTCAGCTACTTGAGTTGGATAGATTCCACCAACAGTTACTGTACCTAATCCGAGTTCACAACATTTAAGCCAGAAATTTTGAGCGATGATTCCAATTTTATATGCTAATATCCGATACGCAAGAGAATTATTTTCAATTGAATTAAGATATGTTTGATTCATTGAAATAACTAAGGCTGCTTGAGCGCTTCCAATCATCCCACCTGATATTGATGCTCTTTGTAGACTCCCCAAGAAATTTCCAGATTCCTGTAAGATCCTATTTGAATTGTCTAAAGAATAAATTCCAGGTTCAAACTCATCAACATTTTCAATAATTAAGTGAAGTTCGATTTGATGAGATAAATTTTGAGTTAAGGGAGTGTTTAATGATAAATTTAGAAGTTTAGATACATCTTCATAGATGATCGAGCCTTCAATATAATTCCGAACAGATCTTCGTTTGGTTAAAGCTTTTTCTACAGAAATTTGGTGAATTGATGAAGTTTCGAGTTCAACTTGTCCAGGAGTAATTCCTAAAGGAAGAAGTACATAGGGCGTTTCGGGAATATTGAGTGATTGCTGTAATTCTGATTGCTGAAAGTTATACACCGGAATTGTGCTCATATTAATGGCAATTAATTGTAAAATACAATTATCAATTACATGACCAACTTCTAAATCAACATAAAAAGCTCCATTTTCCCCATACTGTGAAATTGTTTCCTCATAATTTCCTGCAATAATAATAAATGTGTCAATTTTCTTTAAGAGGGAAAGTGATTGATTATTTTCATTAATATATTCCATTGAAATGTTATGTTGGGAAGAAATATATTTTAAACCATTTTCTTCTGGTAAATATTTGTAGAATCCCCTGTTTAAATTTGAAGTTCCATTATGGACTATATATAAATCTAACGGATAAATCGCGCCTGCCGAGGGTGCAGTTCGGAAACCGGAGCCACGATTAATACCTTGCATTCCCCAAAGGATTTGAGAAATTTCGTCAAGATTTACATCCTTAGTACTAAAATTATTTGAAAACTGCTGATACCTTAATACTGAATCAAGAGAATAAATGCCATCGAGGTCTGGGTTAGGAAGATCAACATTTTTTTGAGAATTGGGCAATAATGATGTAATAAGTAGCCCTGTAGTGATTAAACCCAGTACACATATAGTTATGAATTTATAGTTTTTTTTTATTAAATTTATTTTATTTTTATTCATTTTAATTCATTTTTTTTTGATAACTAATGTTAATAAAGCTTAACATTAATTAACACAAGTTAAACATTTATATTTAAATAATTTGGAGACCATTATTTATTAACATTTGTTAACTAATTAGAAAAAGTATGTTGAGGGAAAAATCTAATTCCACGAGAAAAATCTGACCCAATCCCAAAAAAGCTTGTAGGTATTCGACTATCAGAAGATCTTCTTGGACGAATGCAAGAAATTGCAGATAATAGAAGAATTTCAGTAAATAAACTAATCAATAAAGCATTAATTCAATGGATGCAATCCTTTTCTTATGGTAAAAAATTAAAATATTTAATGTTAACAAAAGATATGTTTAAATCTTTGATTCAGTGTGCAGATTCTGCCAAAATTGATGAACTTTCCAATCAAATGGTTATGTTCTTTTCAGATTTTTTCCAAAATCTAATAAATGCCCCTCTAAAACCTGAAAATTTAGAGATCTTTATTACTCATATTAGTGCTTTCCTTTCTGATCAAGGGATACGATGGTTTGAAGAATTTGAGATAGTTCAAGTTAATGATCGATTGATTGTTAAAGGTTTTCATTATCTAGGTGCAAAGTTTTCAGAATTTTTCACTCTAGTTTTTATTAAAATAATGAATAAATACTTCTCCTATACATCCGAGGAAAACTTTCAAGAATTTTCTCTCAATTCTATCTATTTGGAATTTTTTAAACTAGAGAAAGAAAAATTATAAAATTTTGATGAAACGTGGAGGTACTTACGCCAAACTTTACAACACGTATTTCAGGCACCAATCTTTAGAGTATATTGATGAAATGGGTAATATGAAGATTTAAATTAAAAAAAAGAAACCTTATTACTTGATAACTTCGAAATTAGATTAATAGTAATTAATTATAGGCGAGTAATATATCTGTTCCGTTCCCACTCGCTTACAATAACTCTATAGGCGTCGTTTTCTTCCAACTTCGCGTAATAGAAGTTTTTAAACGCTTGTTCTCCAAATACCTCTTTCATAAATTCTGAATCTCGGAATTCTTGTAGCGCTTCGCTTAAACTTCCAGGTAGGGCGTTAATTCCTTCTTTTATCATCTCTTTCGTTGTCAAATTGTAGACGTTTCTATCCGTTGGTTCAGTGATTTCTATATCGTCTGATAAAATTCCGTCCAATCCAGCTGATAAAAGGACTGCAAATTGTAAGTATGGATTTCCAGCAGGGTCAGGACATCTTATCTCGCATCGAGCAGCAGTGGTTTTACCGTGAAATTCGGGCACTCTTATTAAAGGTGATCTATTCCTAAAACCCCACGCAATATAAACTGGCGCTTCAAAACCCGGTACAAGTCGTTTGTAAGAGTTAGGCCAACTGCTTAAAACCGCACACATAGCTTTCGCGTGTTTAAGTTGCCCAGCGATCCACTTCTTCATAGTATAAGAAATAAAAGCCGGATCGGATTCATCGTAAAATATATTTACTCCGTTTCTCCAAAGGCTCTGATGGACGTGCATCCCAGAACCATTTATGCCATTAAAAGGTTTGGGCATAAATGTTGCTGTCATGTTATTCCTTGCTGCGACTGTCTTGACTATCATTTTAATTGTATTCGTATTGTCAGCAGTTTCTACTGCTTTACCATAGCGAAAATCGATTTCGTGCTGTCCCAATGCAACCTCGTGGTGTAAACATTCGATCTCAATTCCAAAAGCGTCGCAATATTCAGCAATCGTGTATCTCATTTTTTCGTTAATATCGTACGGATCGTAATCAAAGTAACCCCTCATATCTGACGGTTTAAACGCTGCCTCTCTTGATTGTTGTTCTAACATAAAAAATTCCATTTCTGGCGCACAGTAAAACGTGAATCCGTGTTTTTCCGCCTTTTTAACTGCTTTTTGAAGAATATAGCGAGGATCGCCCTCAAATCTCGTACTATCAGGGTTATATATGTCACAAAAAACGCGAGCAACCTTTCTCTTGTCATTCCTCCAAGGAACAACGTTAAATGTGCTTGGATCAGGAAGTGCGACTTTATCGGATTCCTCTATGGCTCCATAACCAGTTATGGAACTCCCATCAAAGTTCTCGCCTATATCAAAAAATTCTTCGATCCTTTTCGAATTTATCTCAAAAGACTTAATAATACCTTGAATATCGGTAAACTGAAGGTATATAAATTTAATATCTTCCTCTTTAACCTTCTCGATTACCGTTTCACATAACCCTTTCCGCTTCGGATCTTCCTTTTCAATCATTTTTTACATCAATCATTTTTTTAAGTTGTGATAATGGAAATTATTCCACTTTTTGAATAAAAATGTTATATGGAATTTATAAATTTACTTATTAACTAGCGATTTATTTTAGAAAATGTATAAAAAATTAAAATTGTGGCCCAACAAAAATCTATCTTCTTGATTTTTAAAAGCGAATAGAAATTTATGGAATTATAAATAATCCATATCATAACTTAACATAGGGTTTTTTTCCATACATGGAACCCCAAATTGGCAAAATTCACAACCTACAAGGAAAATATCTTTTTTTAATTTCCAGTTAATACGGCGGGAATCAGGCTTCAGAATTGAACCAAGACGCGGTACCATTTTTCTTGCAACCTTCATACGATATTTATTACATTTTACCTTATTATGTCCTTTTACTGTAATCGCATTTGCAGGGCACTTGTTAATACATTCTTTACAAATTCCTTTTGCATAATTTAAACAATTAGCGTAAGGTTCATCGCTCTTCCTTCGAGAAATTTTGAGTGGGGCATTAGTAACCACGGAGGCTAATCGAATATTACATCCTACTTCAGTGATAAGTCCTTCGTGCAAACTGAAGGTTCCTAATCCCGTAGCAAAAGCGATATATCTTTCAGACCAAGTAGAATAATAACCTCCTTTTAAAACAATTGTATAAGAATCACTAAACATCCCAGATATAGCTTTATAGCTTTTTTCTTTAAAGAAGTTAATTATTTGCTTTATTATATACCTTTTGAATTCATTGCCATAATTTCTAGCAACGGAATAGATTTCAGCTGGCAATGTTATTTTAGGTAATACAATTGGGTTATTACCTTCCTTGCGAATCTTATCTACAAAAGGAAACACTATTGATACTACATAAAGGTCCGACGCTGACATTTGATCTTGCCCACTTGCTATCCACATTTCTAGAGGTGTTAAATGTTTCTGACCTATAATTTTTTTAAACTTATGAAAAATGGGATCATTGCCTTGAGCAACGCCTACTAATGGATGAGAAAAAATAT
>JAUWZT010000135.1 GCA_030615145.1 Promethearchaeota archaeon
AAATAATATGCTGCTTATGGTAAGCATAAATACTGCTGCTATACAACCAACTAGTAAAGAGAAGATAATAGGATCGATAAAATCTAAGAAAATTGTTGGTAAAATTGAGATAGCTGAGATTTGATTACCTATATAAACCGATAGTATCGTAGCTACAGGAATAGATGAAACAATAATCCCAAAAAATATACCTATCGAACAAGAAATTGCCATAGCCGCCATACTTATTGTTAATGACTCTATAGTTTGATTTAGTACAAACTCGGAAAGATTCCCGATAAATATCTGATCTAGAATAAGTCCTAGAGTAAGAGAAATGCCTGTAGCAATAATTAGGCATAAATACACGGAAAAGAATTTTGCTAAAAGTATACTCGTACGTTTTACTGGTCGAATTAAAAACAGATCATACACATGCCGTAATTTTTCGCTTGCTATAGAGGTACTCAACATAGCAGAGCCAAGCGTTCCACCAATACTTGATAAAATTATTGCCACGATGGAAGAGATTGGAATTCCCTCAGTGTCAGGTACGATATAATGAAATAGTAGGGATAAAAGCGGTAATCCTACCCATAGCACAATCATCACCTTTGATTTGTAGAATCCCTTTAATTCATCTACGAACAATATCTTTAAACTCATTTAACATCACCTTCAATGTATTTTAAATAAACTTCCTCCAAACTTGGTTTAAGAATTTGAAAATTTCGCATCTTACATTCTTGATCTGTTATTGATCTAAGTATTTTTTGAATAGTATTATCTAAATCTGCGTTTACTTCTAAATGAATAAATTGTTTGTTAGGAGCTCCTAATTCGATCTTTTCAACTCCATCTATATGTTCCAAATTTTGGCAAGGATTTCCTACTTCGGAATATACTATTTCTATAATACTACCTATGAGAAACTCACTTTGCAGCTCGCTAGGATCTCCAATCTTGATTAGTCTCCCCTTATTTAAAATACCAATCTTGTTAGAAATATCTTGAATATCAGATAAAATATGGGAGGAAAAGAGTATTGTAATCCCTTGTAAACTTAGAGATTTAATGAGGTTTTTTACCTGATACCTACTACTTGGATCTAGTCCTGATAATGGCTCATCTAGTACGAGAATCTGAGGATTATTTAGAAGTGCTTGAGCTAACCTTAATTTTTGTAGCATTCCTCCCGATAAATGGATTATTTTTTTATTCCTGACTTCTTCTAAGTTAACAAATTTTAATACTTCTGTGATTTTAGATTCAAGTTGATCTTGTTTCAATTCCGACAATCGACCAAAAGTTCTTAAAGCATGCCCTACCGTACGCCAACTTTGAAAACCTGCTTCTTGTGGATGATAACCTAATATTTTATAAATTTCCTTTCGAGTATTGGATATATCCTTTCCTTCTATATACACTTTCCCAATGTAATCCCTTATCAGTCCTACTAATCTCTTAAGTGTTGTGGTTTTTCCCGCTCCATTAGGTCCAATATACCCAAACACATCTCCTTTATTTATAGTGAAGGAGATATTGTCTAATGCCAAAAAGTTATTATAACTTTTTGAGACATTCTGAAATGTTATCAATGCTTCATTATTAGTTATCTTTTTTTGTTGTTCCATTATTTTTCTCACAATTTTCCTTGGAAATTTATATGATCATCCACATTTTAGTTAAGAAAAGTATCCAGTAAATCGTTTATTATAAACTAAAGTTCCAAAAAAAGATTCAGTTTTTATATTTTAAAAACGAGAAATCATTACTGAGGCGGGATTTATATAAAAATCTTGACTTTTCTTTTTCATGAGTAGAGTAAACAAAACTAATGATTTTTTTATCCCCAACTTCTTCTATAGAAAGAAAGAATGCTATGGTTGCGAAATAAAACGACATAAGTTATTCTTACAGGAATCTCATAATTACATAGAATTATTCTGTAAAGATTGTAAAAATACGATTATAATAGATTAGATAAAAAAAAAAAATGAGTAATTAAATTACTTAATTAAACTTCTTTTAGAATTGAGGGAATCAGGGATCTAAAATTCACTGTATCTACTAATCCTTTGTTCTCATCTGATGATTTAACAATATTTAAAATTGCAATATCGGCACCATTGAAATAAGATTTTTTTACCGAATCGTGATCTAAACCGCCCGCTACAGATATTAAAACACCATATTTTGATCGAACTTTATTGATATCTTTGTATCTTATAATACTTCGTGGATTTATTTCTTCGTCTCTGCCCTTATGAATTACCACTGCTTTTGGTTTAAATTTTAAGGGTAGCAATTTACGTAAAGGATTTTCCTGACCAAGCATATCGATCATAGAAAGTAATCCATTTTGTTCACAAATTTCATTAAAAAAATCCAGAGTTTCTGTTGGGGCAGTTCCTGCGGCAGTTATTGCATTTGCTCCTGCTGCATGTGCTAATTTTACTTCTTCGTATGCTCCATCAGTAACCTTTAAATCCGCAACAAGCAATCCTCGCCAAAGTCTTCGAATCAATCTTATTCCTGCAATTCCTTCTCTTTTAATGAACGGCGTCCCAGCTTCGATAATTAAGCGTGGATCGTATGGTATATTGGGTAAAATTCTTAAAACATCTGCGGCTGTATGATTGAAAGCTATTTGTACGTATCTTTGATTCGTTATGAAAGTTCTACTCATCCTTGAACCCTCCTTATTAAGTAAACTTCTTAAGAATATTACCTATTTCAGACGGCATGAAGATAACTATCTTTTCCGAAGGATCCTGAGAAATATCTCTAATAGTTTGAAGAGTCCTAAGTTGTAAAGCTCCAGGTTCAGATGTCATCATTTTGGCTGCTTCCGCTAGGTTTTTTGCTGACGCAAGCTCACCCTCACTAGCAATAATTGCTGCTCGTTTTTCTCGTTCGGCCTCTGCTTGCTTAGCCATTGCTCTTTTCATTTCAGAAGGTAATTCGATTTCTTGTATCTTTATGCTTTTTATATCAATACCCCATTCGTTTGTCTCTTGATCTACAAGCGATCTAATGTCGGAAGCAATTTTATCCCTTTCAGTTAAAACGCTATCTAATTCCATATTACCGACAACATCTCTTAAAGCCGCCTGGGTGTATTGCCTAACCGCATAAGCATAGTTTTCTATCTTGATGATTGCATCCGATGGCTTCTCTACCTTGAAATAAACTACGGTATTCGCCAAAACTGGTATGTTATCCCTCGTAATTACTTCTTGTCTGGGAATATCAGCAGTTACGATTCTCATATCGACTTTCCTGGACTTTTCGAAGAGTGGGAGTATGTATACCACACCTGGTCCTATTGTTCGTTTATATTTGCCGAGTCTGAATATTATAAGCCTTTCATACTCCAAAATCACCTTTATTCCTGCAAGAAGCCAACAAGTAAAGAAAATCACAACGAATATTACAATAGGTATTACTATAAACCCTATATCAAATTGAAATATCATATTTTATCCTCTTTTAAAAATTGTAAAGTTATGGTATATATAGAAAGATGACGTATTTAAATGTATTTAATGGTAAATCTAAAACTAGGGAAGGGATACGAACATTTTTATATTTTAGTTTGAATATGTTATTTTACTCAAAAAGAAATCATGCTTAGGCATAACTTTTTTAAGTTCAATTTTGTAGTATATCTTAGATAACGAATGATTCTTAATAGAATGAATTTACTGCAAAACATGTTCCCTTTTGATATATTTGGTTTTATGAGTGGAATCTTTATCTTAATTTTTGTCATCGTTATTATTGTTTTCATCATAGTAATTATTATCGTTTACAAGCTTCTCCATAGCAATGTAGATCATGAAAACAAAACAAGATATAAATTGCCGAAATTACGCGCTGAGGATGCTGGTACTACTTTTGTAAAAGCAGATAAAGAAAATTTAGCTAAAGAAAAAATGAGCAGTAATTGTAAGTATTGTGGCGAAAAAATTGAGGATAATATTGCTTTTTGCCCGTTTTGTGGATCCAATTTATCTGAATAAAATACATGGTCCTAGTATATATACTGATATTGTAATTGTATTCACCACTAACACCTCACTAGAACTACTCTACTTAACTATAGATTAAATTTTCGAAGGAATTCTTCCGTTAAATAATCTTTATAGGCTACTTTTTCTTAGTATACCACCAATAATACTAACGGCGCTTCTGTTAAGGAAAAAGTTTTACTTGGTAAGAGAAATAAACTAATATATCATAAAATTTAACTAGAACTTAACCGCATATATTGGCAATCCTAACTGTAAACTTTATATTTATTATTCAACTAAAAAATATATCAAATTTCTAAAATTTCACAAAAAGGTAATATAAAAAATGAAATAGAGCATTGTAAGAGCTTTTCTATTTAGTTTAATCTCGTTTTTGATCTTAAATTTTTTGTTTTTCATTATCGCTTACTCAATTGAGGGATATATAAATTCAGCATTTACTAGTATCGCAGCGCATCCAGCAATAATAATGTTTTGGCTGGCAAATCCGATTCAACATTTTATTTGGCAACTATTTACTTGGATCTCTGCTCCTGTAGGAGTGGGATGGACTGTATTATACATTGGTTATGCACTGTCTCTAACAATTGCTTCTATCATAGCTGGAATCTCAGGAGGAAGTATTCTAAAATCTGTGTTTGGGTGGGTATTAACTTCTGTTTGTAGCATAGGGTTAATAGTAGCCATGTTTTTTATAGATAGTTATACGGTTAATTATTATTGTAGTCTTTGTAATTTGAATGAAGCAATAATAGAGGTTGTACTACCTGGTGTCGTAAATCTTTTAATATTTAGTGGGGTCGCTTTAGTAGTAGGGTTGCTAGTAGGAAGATCTAAATAATTTAAAAGAAACCATTAAAAAAAACAATGACAATAACCCTAATTTAAAATTATTCTCAATTATTTCTTTTTTTTACATTTCTTACTTCTTTAGCTGATGAATTATTTGACTAATTAAAATAAAAAGGTGATGACGAGAATTTAAATTTGAATGTAACTAAATTATCTTAGATCTTCAGTTATTATAGAGTTGATAAATAATGAGAGTAATTCAAACTATAAAAGACTTTAAGGGTGATATAAACACTCTCTTTAATGCTTTTGTTGACGATTTAGTTAGTCAAGAGCTTATTGAAGTGGGTACAAGATATTCCCTAATTGAGATTGGTCCTCGTGAAAATTATTCAACAATTATTCAAATTGTTGTAAGAAGTCATACAACAATTAAAGTCGATGTTAGCTTTACGCAAAATTTATCTAACATTGATGTAAATTATGCGTCAACTGCTGAAACTGATTTTTCTTTAGTGCTAAAGACGAACCGCAAAGCGGTTAAAAAAATACAACAAAAACTTGGAAAAGATGGTATGCAAAAAGCCCGAGACGCTAGTTTAGTTCCTCTTATACAAAAATCTATAACAAGCGTAGTAAAATCTTTGCAAGAGAAACCAGTTGGAGCCACAGCTGAGGATCCACTTACAATACTTCAGAGAAAATTCGTTAATGGCGAGATTTCTGAGGAAGAATATCTTCGTAAAAAGGAATTATTAAATCAATTTTAGAAAAATTTCGAGGAACGAAGAAATGGTTGAGAAAATAAAAAGGAAAAAAATTACCAAATTCATGAAAGAAAGAGCAAATTTACAAAAAATGTATTAATGGTAACATGTAACAATAGAAATGAAAGCATTTTATAATAGATCGTATCTTAACATAAAATACTGAATTTTTTTTAAAAATTTAATAATAAAGAATTCAATGCTAAGGGTGTAAAATTATAATGGTAAATATTACTAATATGAGATTAAAAAAGAAATCAAAAAAAATTTTAGCGTTATTCTGTTTAAGTGCTTTACTTGTCTCTCTACTAAGTACTAATTTGATTGAATTTACAGTTCAAATTAATGAAATAGATAATCAAGCAAGCATAAAAGATATTTTCATCCCTAAGATGGCGTGGTACAATAATTCTGAAGCTCCTATTTCCATCGATTCGTCCGGTGCACAGGATTGGACTTGGGCAAGAAGTCAACCATGGTGTAGCAAAGGTGATGGATCTTGGAGTGATCCGTATATTATCGAAAATGTTACTATTGATTCAGGCAGTGGATTTGACGATTGTATTGAAATAAGAAATTCACATGATGCGTATTTTAGAATCCAAAACTGTACTCTCTTTAATGGTACAAGTGGAGCAACTCAGGCAGGAATCCATTTAGTTAACACTTCTAAAGGATTGTTAATTGATAATGATTGTAGTTATAATTATTATGGAATATATCTCGAAGGGAGCAATAATAATACAATACAAGGAAACTTGGCACATCATAGTACACTATATGGTATTTGGCTTAATTATATTCAGTCTGCCTCTTCTTTTAAATCATATAATAACACACTTTTGGACAATAGATGCTATAACAACAGTTTAGGTATCCGTCTCAATGACGCTAGTGACATAATAATTACTGGAAATACCTGCTATAATAACAGTAATACTGGAATATACCTAGATTCTAATAACTTTCGCGCTAAAATCATAGGAAATGATTGTTATAATAACACATTTAATGGACTTTCTGTGCATAGTGGTTGTTTTAATACTACAGTTCAAGGAAATAATTTTTATTATAATGAAAAAGGAATTGCGTTATCTATGGCTGGTTTAATAACTATAGAGGGAAATAATTGTTCTTTTAACACATATGGAATTTTTCTCACAGGAAGTGACAACAATACGATAAAAGAAAACATTGTCAATAATAATAAAAATACTGGGATAACTCTTGCAGCTGAATATATATTGGGTGTATATTATTTTTCTCTTAACAATGACCTCTTAGGAAACGATTGCAATTACAATGGTTTCGCGGGTATATCTCTCGAGCGGAGTGGCAACACAGAAATTACCGGAAATGATTGCTACTTTAATTCAGCGGGAATATACTTACAACAAGATTGCTTAGATAATAGCATTTTGCGGAATAATTGTTCTTTTAATGGTCATATTGGAATTGATGTTTTGGATAATTCACATAGAACTACTGTTATTGGTAATAATTGTTCCTATAACAACGCACATGGAATGGAGGTAATGAATTGTAATGATTTTACCATTATTAATAATACAATGAGCCATAATGGTAAAACAATAGTCGCATATTGCGGATTATCTACAGATTCCTCAAACAATATGAATATCACGGGAAATGTATTTAATGACAACATTTATGCCGGAATTGAATTGGATGGTAATAACATCAACGCCTCATTAAATACATGTAGTGGTAATAATTTAGGGATATATATAAAAAGTGGAACTGCCAATGAAGTGGCGTGGAATACTTTAATTGGTAATATAGATTGTATTATTGATTTTGGAACTGGAACTAATATACATGATAACATATGTGGCAATAGACCTAGCAACTTTGTAATGGATTCTGACGCTGAAAATCCTGATAATGATGGAAGTTTCACCCTCACTTGGAATCCAGCGAGTGGGGCTGTGAACTACACTGTTTATGAATATTCTGGCTATATTACTGCTATAAATAGTAGCTTAGGATTACCCCTGGCGAGTGAAATAACAGACCTCACACTCCCATTAACGGGATACAGTAATGGAACCTACTACTTTATAGTTGTAGCTCATAATGATAACGGTGATACTCTTTCAAATTGCCTTATAGTTACTGTTGGAATTGTTCCTGAAGAACCAGGTGATGGAGTTATTCCTGGATATCCTCTCTACTTACTGCTGACCTTTTTCATAGTAGTGACTTTAATTTTAATCAAGAAAAAGCGTGAAAAATTACCTAAATTTTTAAATTAAAATTTTATTTTTTTTATCTAATATCTTTTTAAGTATTGCTTTCTCTAATTCAGATAGAGAGGAATAATTAGAGGAACTAAAATATGGTTGAAAAAATTGAAAAGAACCATAAAAAGGAAAATAATTCTGAAAGAAGAAGTCTAATTTTACAGGCAACAGGAAAATTTGCATTTTTATTTATTCTGTTTGGGTTATGTTACTTCTTAACTGCTGGTACAATGCTATTTTGGGAGGCGTGGTTATTTATTGGAATAGTTTTTGTTATGATGCTCATTTTTCTAAGATTTATGGTTAAAAATGATCCTGATCTTCTTAGGAGGAGGTTACAAAGAGGAGAAAAACGGAAAGAGCAAAAAATCATAGTTCTAATTTCAAATATCGTACTCTTAATTATCCTTTTGTTACCAGGACTTGATCGAAGGTGGAATTGGTCTTCAGTACCGACCTGGTTGGTGGTCGTCTCGGACGTTATTTTTGCTCTCGGATACATGATGTTCTTTCGGGTTATTAAGGAAAATAGTTTTGCAAGTGTTACCGTGCAAGTTGAACAAAAAGTTCAAAAAGTGATTACAACAGGACCTTATTCTTATGTACGACACCCGATGTACACATCAATTCTTTTGATGTTCGGTATAATGCCTTTAGCTTTGGGTTCTTATTGGGGGCTGATACTTTTACCGCTCCTCATTTTGATGCTAGCATTTCGAATTCAAGATGAAGAAAAAATGCTTTGCGAAGAATTAGAGGGATATAAGGATTATATGCAAAGTACAAAATATAGAATAATTCCCTTCATATGGTGATTTACTTACCATGACATTAAAATAAATACATCTTGGGATTCATAGCACTTTACTATTAAATTTGGAGCCCAATAGAGTATAATATTAAAGTAAGGAAAACAATTTTACTCAATAAATCTTAAAATCATATTCTTAAGATTTAATATATAGGTCGAAAATAAAGATGCATATTCAAAAAATAGGAATTTTCTATTTTTCTGGGACGGGAAATACTAAAATAGTTGCAAATCTGTATGCAACCGAGTTTCAAAATAAAAGATTCGATACAAATCTATTACCTATTGAGAAAATTTTGAGAAAAAATATTGCTCCATTTATGAGTGATTACGATATTTTAGGTTTTGGACATCCTGTACACGCGTTTAGTGCGCCAAAAATATTTTTTGATTTTCTTGCCAAGTTGCCAAATGTAGATAATAAAAAAACATTTACTTTCAAGACAGCAGGAGATCCACTTTGCCATGGAGGGTCTACAAGCTTGGTTAGAAATTGTCTTAGCAAAAAAGGGTATAAAGTATTTCATGAAAGCTTGATTGTTATGCCTGCTAATGTAGTGGTGAAATACGATGATTCTTTAATTAAACAATTATACGAAGTGGCTGTCAAGAAAGTTAAAAGAGGAACTGAAGAAATACTATTAGGAAAGATCAATCTGCAAAAAAATAATTTATGGCTAAAAATTGGAACTTATTTGTTCAATAAAGCAGAGAGTAGTGGTGCATCTTATTTTGGCAAATACCTAATAGCATCAGACTTATGTAATTTATGTGGTAAATGTATAAAAGATTGCCCTACAAGAAATATATCTAAACATAATGAGAATGTAATATTTGGAAATAAGTGCACTTTTTGCATGCGTTGTGTTTATAATTGCCCAGAAGGGGCGATTTCTAATAAGTATATGAACTTTCTCGTTATTAAAAAAGGGTACAATATTCTAAATGTTATTAATGACCCAAAGATAAAAGGAAATTATATTTCACATAAAACTAAAGGATATTTTAAGCATTTTTATAAGTATATGTCTGAATATTAAAATCCATTTTATAATATCTTTATTTTATGAAATATTTTAAAAATCTATATTTCCTATATATTAAACGGTTCAAAATATAAATGAAAATTGAAAATTTAATAAAATTTTAAAAATGGAGCAATCTAAACCTTTAGGATTAATGAAAGATGAATTATTAGGGTTTTTAGAAGAAGAATTTAAAATTAGCAAGCTTAACCGTCTTCCAGAGAAATATGGGGGTGGAAATATTTTTTCTCATCCATTAGTAGGCGTTGCTCAAGGCAATGATCCCATTTTTCATAAGTTTAAAAAAATTATAGGTCAGAAACATTTAACACCTCTAGAAATGTGGATAGCAAGT
>JAUWZT010000067.1 GCA_030615145.1 Promethearchaeota archaeon
AAGATGAGGCGCATAATTTTGGAGATCACTGGATTGGGACTCAAGGTTTCTCTCAATTTGGTCATTCGGGGCAAAACCCAATGGGTATGAGGGTAGGTGGCTCGTCCGGCATGCGTATGGCAATACAAATCGCCCAAAAAAGAATCTTTGCCGATTACAGAAAAGATATCATTTTAGACACCCGCCAAATTAAAGTCGCATTGAAGCGTCTAAGAAAACTGGAAGAGATAGGGAAACAAGATGAGTTAAACATGGATAAAACAATCGATGAAACTGCTAGAAATGGCGGGGATATTGAAATTATTTTTGAAAAAAAAAGGAAAAACAACGTTAAACTTATCCTTCTTATGGATGTTGGAGGAAGTATGACCCCCTACGCTCATCTTGTCAATAAACTTTTTTCTGCTGCGAACAACATGTCGCATTGGAAGGATTTTAAGTTCTATTACTTTCATAATTGCGTATATGACCGGCTTTATTTCAATGCTCAAAGAAATTCTGACGAGGCTATAGATTTCGACGATTTATTGAAAAAATACGACAATAAGTACAAAGTAGTCGTCGTTGGCGACGCTGCTATGGCCTCTTGGGAGCTTACGGAAAGATATGGTTCGATTTATTATTACCATAGAAATGAGATGCCCGGAATTTATTACATTAGAGAAATAGCCAACCACTTCAAGAACAATGTTGTTTGGTTAAACCCTGAATTAATTCGGTTAGAGTGGGTACCATGGACGAGGAAGATTATTTCGAGCCTTATCCCTATGTTTAACTTGACAATAGAAGGAATCGAAGAAGCGATGAATTATCTAAGAAACAGCGGGAAAAACCAATTTACCACAGTTCATCGACTTAAGGGACTGAATTATTAAAAAAAATTATAATTTTTACTTTTAAAATAATTTCAGATTTCTTTTTATCGCTAAAATAGTTCGTTTTTTCATGCACTTTATTTATAAAGTCCTTCATGAGCAACGCATATAGTAAATAGACTGAAAAGTAATGATATTCCTAAACCAATACCGAATAAATTAATAAAGTTAGTCCAAAAATTCTCTCCAGCAGTTATTAAGATGATGAACATATATACCAACATACAAAGCAAGGTCAACGGAGCAAGAATATACCAATATTTCCATTTATCACTCATTTTAAAACCCTTTATGCAAAGTATTCCAGGAATGAAAAAAGTTAAAGTCCAAAGACATATGAGTTCAACAAGAAAAGCAATTGCTATATCTAAACTATAAGGAATAGCCGCGAATATAATTATTATTGACATCGTCAAAAAGAACACTCCAAAACATAAGGCTACGATCCCTTTTTTGACACCCACTTCTTTTCACCTACTATACAACATAAATTTTTATTATGAGTTTATTAAAAATATAAAACATTTGAATTCTCTAACAATGTCTTAAAATAATACTTCTTATAAATCTATCTAAAAATAAGAAAAATGAAAGCTTTTTAATTTAAATGAATCTATATTGCAATATTTATAAAAATGCTACTATTCTTTTTCAAATGAATCTCTGACAAAAGTTCTAAATATTAATTATTGATAATAATTTTCAAACTTATTAATTTATTAGAGATGCCTAACGAAAAAGAAAACCATATTAAAAGGCTTAATTATAATTACCTTTAGTGTAATAATAATTTCTGGTATGGGTAATAAGCATATTAAAATTAATTCGATTTTTGAGGATAAAAGTAAAGTTAGAACAGCGCATTTTGGAACCTTACAGGAACTCCCATAGATATTTCGAATCTTATCCCTATGTTTATTTTGACTATAGAAGGAATTGAAGAAGCGATGAATTATCTAAGAAACAGCGGGAAAAAACAATTTACCACGGTTCATAGACTTAAGGGATTGAATTATTAAAAGATATCTCTAAAAAATTTAAACTTTCACTCTTCTAAATTTATAGATGTTAAATATATTGGAAAAATGCTAATTTTCCAAATCCAAAATGCCATATCAATTTTAAAAAACCTATTTAAAAGTTTTGATTACATTGAGTTAATCTAAACAAACTTTATATAGGAGTATTGTTAGATCGATCATATTATTAATGTTTAACTTTCAATTTAATAGAATTAGTAAATATCCAATTAAATCCTTTAGAGTTGATTATAACCGATGAAAAAAAGATCGATATTATTTTTATTAATGTTGATAATTTCAGTTTTTATTCAATTATTTGGAATTCCGTATCTTGGTATAAACTTTACAGATCATGACCTTGAATTTGATTATGTTTACAATTGGGACATTACTGGAACTGGAGGATGGTATTTAGGTTATACGGAGAACTTTAAGGCAAATGGACATTATGAAGTTGATCATAGTGGATCAGTTGCCAGTGTTTCATGTGTAATTACTTGGACATTTCAAAGTTGGCTTGAAGGATATCTCGAAGAGGATTACGGGGGAAAGGATTATTATAGTTTTACTTATTCATTAATAGATGGACAATATCTTTCTTTTGGTGATCAAGAGTATAATGCTACGGGCCTAAACGTCTGGTTTCACATACCAGGGGGAATTCAAACTGATACCTATTCCATGCTTAATGAGACTTATGAATTTGTTGGTGATGGTTTGATTTGGTCAGGACATCTCATGCCATTTACAGGAAAACGATTAACCTCTGCGGGGCAATATTCAAGAGATGATGTATATGGACAATTTGAAGCTACTTACACAATTGATGAATATTTTACTCCTGAAGGGTATTTAATTGGAGAGGTATTACACGAAGAAAATATTGGTTATAGTAGTGGTTATTATTCAGAATTTGTATTGAATTCATATGTATTTATAACATCTTCAAGTTATTTACGCCCATTTTGCATTTGGATGTATCTCCTTGCCTATTGGGCGCCATTATTATTTTTGGCTATAATTTTTTATGTAGTCTATGAACATTATAGATGGAAACCAAGAGTTATAAGAGCGCGAGGTAAAAAGCAAGAAGTGGTTGTAGAAAGAAAAATGCTTGGAGGATTAGAATTTTCCGTTGATTCTCCTTATTCAGAAATGATCCTTGCATATCTTTCCAGAGCAAAAATTCAAGGAAAGACAATCGTTTCTGCTCATAATCAAGAAAAGCTTAAAGGAATCGGATTTATTGAACCGAATGGAAAGGTTGGGACATTTTTTGGAAAATATTCTGAGGACTTAATATTATATACTAAAGTAAAATATGCCCACGCTGAACTTTCTAGACTCTTTGGTTTTAAAACTATCGAGAAATATGATGTGTTTAAGATTGAATACTTGCAGGGAATGGAAGTTCATTATGATGCTAATCTAATTGAGCCTGCAACAGCTCAAGATTTAGATGCAATCATGAGATTGATTGCTAATGAAGATAGCGGTACTAAAAAAAAAAAGGATGCAAAATGGGTTATTGAAGCGGCGAAGAGTGATATTATAGTTATCGCAACAGCTTCTCCTAAAGAAGAATGGGTTAAAGAGATCTTAAAAGAGATCCTCAGAAGAAATTATAAAAAACCAGAAATATATTTAGACCGAGTACTATTAGGCGTTGGATTTTCTACTCCAGGAAAAGAAACTGGATGGTTATATGGTCTGTATGTTCATCCTGCTTTCAGAAATAAAGGAATTGGTAGAGCACTAGTAAATGCTCGATTATCAATTTTAAAAGAATTAGGATGTAATTCTGCTATAACAGAAATTGCTGAATGGAATAGCCCTGCAAAAAATATTTATGATGATTTTAATGCCCCAAAATTGGGAAAGGTTACTTTATTTGGAACTAAAATGCCTAAAGTAAAGGTGAGACGCTTTTGAATACTTTCGAACAATTTCTTCATGATTCAATTGATCTAAAATTATATTCTGTAAATGCAGAAATTTCAGCAATAAATCCGCAATTCAAATCATATAAAAAATGGATAAAAGGATACATAGGTCCCGCTACAGCGGAATTACATGATATCAAAGAACCAAAACTAAATGCTATAAAAGATGAAAATCGCAACGCGATATTTCCAGAATTTTCAGTCAATTTAAATGGTAAAACCTTTTTTTTAGCTATTAAAGGTTGTGGAGCATATGAAGATATGTACCAAGGAAATTCATTAACACCCCTTCATATACGAAATGCTTGTCGCGATTCTACATGCCTTCATCTTGTAGATAAATTAACTACAGGAACAGGTTTTATTATGGGTGAATCATGGATGGGAGAAAGCCCATATGGTTGCCAAGGTTTTATCAATGCCTTTGATGAGTTAGCTTTCTCCAAGTTAGCAAAATTAGATTCCATCAATGGTGCTCACATTTGCCCTGTCATAGGAGTCGTACAATTACCTCCTGAAATTGAAGAAATGGCTCGTAAGTTCTTTTGGTTTAGTACCTATAAAGATCATTTTTATCAAGAAATTAGACTAATGCCTTCGAACATACGATTGTATTTTGAATCTTCTCGTTTAGTTGCTAATCCTAGTTCTTTCTTTTCGTTATTTGATTTAGATACCGAAAAACTTATTGAAAAATTTGAAATCAACTTTATCAAAAGCGGGATAGCATTATTGTCTTTATTTTTGAGGTCAGCAAAAAAAGAAGGAGATAACATAACAGGGATTATATATCAAGATGTTTGGCTAGATAAAGATTGCGTAGTAGCTCCTGATGGTACAATTCACTTTGCTGACTTAGAAGGATTGATATGGAAAACTGTACCTCAAGACAAATTTGCAGAAACTCAATCTAAGGAGTGGGAGAAATTAGTTTTTGAATTTCTTTTTGCCTTAGTTAAAATAGATTCATATCGTCACCAATTAGAAGGTTCAAAGATGTCTTGGAATAGACAGAGGGAAGAATTAGCACTTCTCGTCCAACTTGCTATAAATCGAGACAGTTTCGCATATTCAAAAAATCACAATAAAGATTTATTAATTGTATTAGAGGGAACTGAAGTTCCCTCAGTAGAAATTCCATTACTTGAAATGGTGAATTAAAACGGATTGTAAAAGAGCCTTAGAAATATTAACATCGATTAAAAAAAGGAATGATATTCCTTGTTCTTCTGATGAGATTTCAGATTTATTGAAATTCTCCTTTATTAGCGAATACGGAAAGGAAAGTGCCGATCTACCAACGGAAAGTGAGATAAATACTCTTAAAATGAATTATGATCGACTAAATAGCGAGATTCATGGACTAAATAAGGAGTTATTATCTATAGAAAGGGAATATGAACACGCTTCTCTAGGTAGTAAGTTAGTTAGTTATTTACAAATTGGAAATGGAAAAAAGTTGAAGTCTCAAATTTCTAAATTGAAGAATGAGATAAAAAAGATGGATACTCAAGTCAGTATTATTAAGGATCAAATTTTGAAATTAAATGATCAAAAGCAATCCATTAATCAAGCTGTACGAGTCAATGGAAAAAATGTAGTCTTAACACCTATAGGAGATAATATGATTGATGAGATTGAAGCTCGAGAACGGTTTTTATCAAGGGATTTAAACGACTTGATTAATGTTATCGATCAACTTGATGAAGAATTTTCATCCTTAATTGATAGAGTGGGTGATATAATGAAAACGGGAGTGTTTTCTCCAATTTGGGCAGTTTATTTGTTAAATACATTTGGCGGATTAGAGAAAGCATTTAGCTCGACATTAGGCGGATTAGAGAAAGCATTTAACTCGATATCAAAAAGAGAATATACATATATACAAGCAGAGAAGAGAATGATGACACTTTCTATTAATTTTATGAGAAATCCTCAATTAAGCATACCTGACACAAATAGAGATATCCTAAAAATTGAAAGAAATATGCAATATGAATATCGAAAAGATAATCCCGCTCATGACATAAAAGAATCTTTATATGCTTATGCTCTAAAGCAAAAAATTAAAAAAGCCATTTCAATGATAGGAAGATTATTCTCGAACTGGTCTCTTCATCATGGAGGTAAAGCGTTGGGTGATGAATATGTAAAAAATTTAATTAAAATCTTTAAGGATAAACCGATAGGTTCTTTAAGTAATGACGAAGTCGTATATGCTTCATTTGTTATCCCCTTTATAGGAGATCTATCAAAATTAAACTTTTTTAATGATTTATTGCGTGATATTCCTGAAGGTTCTAAATTCTTTGCATCGGTTTCAGCATTATTTCCATGGGATGTTAAAGAAACTTGGATGATTTTATTAAGGGCAGAAATGAACATCTTACGAGCTCAAAGTGCCAAGTTTGTACCTGAATTAATTGAATATGCTCTCTTATTAGCAATGAATCCTAAAATCATCAGAGTTGAAAATAGCTTCTCACAAAGCCAATATGATGAATGGACACAACTAATAATCCCAATTGTTCATCTTTTAGCATATACCTTCTTAGAAAAAGATTTAGAGAAATATGTGAGAAAAAGACCCTTAGCTTATATTATATCTCCAAGATATTACCATCATTCTTCCTTACATTATCATGTAATTGGATGAGACCATAATATTAGGAAAATATTAAATTTTTCTTAGAATGTTGTTATCAATAGTTATATCGTAAGAATCGTAAAAAGTGGAATAATATTTTTGGTAAAATTCTTTTTTCTTTGTTAAAATTAATTTAGAATCGTCCTTTTCGGCTTTTCCCAAAGCCCAAAATATTTTTCCTGAACCGCTCATATTGAATTTCTCTTGGTTTTTGATAATTTCTCCTGACTTTATCACGAATTCTATGTTTTCAAGCGCTTTCTTTAAAGTTTCAACATCTTTCAAAACATCGACATCGTTTAAGTTCAAATTCAAAACATTCAGGTCACCATCAGCACCTAAACCTAAATTACCTTTTATGCTTCCAATACCTAACGATTTAGCTGGGCTCGAACGAGTTAAAATTACGAAATCGTTAAAAGTTAGTATTTTGTCATTACTGACTAGAGAATTGTCTTTTAAAAAGCCAGCATCCATATCATTCATAAAACTTTCACGAGCTTTGTTGCTCAACAACCAAGTTGCGATTTCAGGAACATTAGTTATGTTTGCATAGTTCGGGTAGTTAACTGAGAATTGCATTTGCCACGGGGTAATATTTAACGCTAAATCAATAGCATTTGCCCACAAAATACAATCGCTTCCCTTTTTTTTACTGAATTTTCTTAGAGTTATAAATGAATCTCCCTCTGATTCTACCGATGATCTAATTAGTTTATAAGCGTTTTCCGAACTTAATAGATTATTTACCAAATGACGGTCGGACGTAATTAACGGATTTAACTCGTCAAACCCTATAAAACCTAAATCCATGTCAAAATCGTGGTTCTCGTTGAAAAATTTAATCAATTCTGAGTTATCTCCGTCAGAATTATAAGCTGAAGCGTGTGCAATGTGAAATATTTGAGACCGTTTAATTTCAAGGGAGTTATTTGTGTTAGGTTTTAAGCCAAGCGATTTAATCTTGTTTAGAATTGACACTAAATTCTCTTTAGAAAGAACAGATTCGTAACCTTCGATATGGGCGTGAATAGAATGAGGTAAACCTAAATACTCTACAAATTTAGTGAGATTTTCGTAAACATCCATAGGAGTAAAGTTAAATAACCTCCCCTTTTCGGTTAAGCCTTTTCTAACCACTTTCCAATTCCAATATTCCGCTTCGAAGGGGTTATAAGCTTTAAACCCAAATCCTTTAACTTTATTTAAGAGATCTGACAAAAAAACGGCACCATTTTCAACCTTTCCCCGCTGAAACTCGAGTTCTAAAGCCCATAGATTACTAGTGTTTAACAAGAATGCTTTGTCTAACACGGGCAATCGTTTTAAATCAAATATCGTCTGTTTTGAGAGGGATGGGAAAACATTAGCTTCGAGAATAAATGTATATCCGTTCGAAATGTAACTTTTAGCAATATTCTCTAAAGTTAAGCCTTTCCATATATCTTGGAAATCTTTATTTTCAGAGCCCAACAATCGCGCCCAGTTAACCTGCTGGGAAGCTATGTGAGTGTGCGTATCCACTGCCGACGGAACAACCGTTTTTCCTTTAGCGTCGATTTCTTTAAGATCGTTTTTGTTAGTAAATTTTTCCACTATTTTTCCATTCTCAATTAATATATCTTTTGTTTCTCCTTCAATATTGTTTATGGGGTCAAAAACAAAACCATTTTTTACAAGTAGTTTAGCCATCTTATTCGCTACCTCTGATTTTTTGGATAATTTCTTTAAATTTCAGTATAGGCTCGCGCGTCGCTTCCACGCTTACTACTATGTTTTTATAAACAAGATTATCGTTTAATATTTCTGTTAATTGGTTTGACCATATTGACACGGGCATCGTTATGGTTCCTTCAGGTACGTTATCGTCTTTTTCAATTTTTACTACAACATTTCTTTGATTATTCGATATTTTTAAATGTAAGCTTGAAACTAAATTGAGTTTGTCAAAATCTTTTGGATTAATAAAGGATATCGCTAAGTTTTCTTCTAAGGATTGTTCGTTTCCGAAACTATGTTCTTTTACTTGATCGTTGTCAATTTTTCTTATAGTATTTAATAGAAAATCCATATTATTCGGCACCTCCATTTAATTTTGTAATCAATTGGTTAAGTAGTTCTTCGTCCGAAGGAATGTTATTAGGTGGATTTAAAATTTTTTTTAATTCAACTGGTACTTGATCTATACGATAAACTAATCCACTACTTTCAATTCCCGTTATTGCTGTCGGTAATACTACATCTGCTATGCGTGAAGTTGCTGAATTATGGTTATCTATGAGTATAAGTGGTTTTTTTGCTAATTTGGAGCTTAAAGAATGTGGTAAATGTGAGATAGGATCGGTTCCGACGATAATAGAACAATCGAAGTTTTCCTTATTAATTTTTGAAATGATTGTGTCTTCTGACTTAACCAATTTTTTACTTTCAAATTGTAATTTACCGCTTACTCCGTGTGAGGAAAGCGCTACATGATTGAATCCTGCCATATTAAAATGCCCTCCCAGTAAAAGCAGCGATATTCGACCTTTCATCTGCCTTGTGTTTATCAATTGTAGCAAATCTAATAATTCTTCTATAAGATCATAATCAGCGTGAGGTTGTATTACTCCCTGTCCAAGTATAATTACGCCGTTTTCTGCGCCAGTTAGGTGGAGCAACAAACGCTTAAGATCGTTTTTATCTACTCCGGCAACACCTCCAGACGGGATGCTATCGGCACTACAACATTCTTCTTTTAACATCTGAATTAATTCAATATCTTTATCTGGTTCAATAATTAGTGCTAGATCTCGCACGCCCATTACCCTAAAAGAGGCGGTTTTTACAGGATCTATAATTACTAGCGTCTTTATTTCTCTGCCAGTCATGCGAAATTTACCTCTGGAAAAAAGAACTTTATTTAAAAGGCGAGGAATCGTTTCCGCTGGATTTGCTCCCCATAAAATAATCAAATCTACTTTGTTAATAATTTCCGTTATCGTTGTTAAATTTATTCCTTGCGATTTTGCTTTATTTAAAATCTTTCCTTGGCAAATTGAAGCGTTTGAATCGATAAATCCGTTTATTTCTCTTGCTAAATCCATTCCAGCCCTTTGAGCCTCACAGGTTACGTTTGAAAACCCATAAAGCAACGGAGCGGAAGAATTTTTGATGATTTCTACAGTTTTTATTAGCGCATCTTCCCATGACGCATTAATCAATTCGTTGTTTTTTCGAATCATCGGAGTTGTAATTCTATTCTGAGCGCTAACTTGATCAAATCTTTCCTTTCCCTTCAAACAAGCTCCAATAACCTCATCAATAAATAGACCATCGCTCTTAACTATTATGTCGTCACACAATAACGAGCAACCAGAACAAGGGTATCTTTTCATAATTAAATCCTCAATAATTTTTTATAAATTTAAATCGTTATACATATTCAATTTTAATCGCTTCGCGAGGACAGTAAGTTTCACACACGCGACATTCTCTTTCTCGGCCCTCCGAGTCCAACCTTCGACAATGTTCAAGGTTTAATAATTCACACTTTCCTCCTATCACTTGAAAGAGCTGATGTTTCTCAGGGGGATATTCTGGAGCTTTACCGCTTAAACTAGGGGGACAGTATCTCGCGTTTACAGGACATACGGTCACACAAATTCCACACCCATCGCAAAGGTCTTCGTCTACATTTATTCTAAGTTCTTTTTGTTGACCTTCTTCGGAACCAAGAATTTCCTTTAATTTATCGTATTGCTTTTTATATTTTGGCTTTAAAATGGGAGGACAATCGTCCACCTTAACTTTACCCTGCAATAAATCTAAACTGAAAGCCATGCAAGTGGGCTTCCCGCATTCTTTACAATTAGTTTTAGGCAAAAACTTGTACAATTCCATGAAATTTTGAACTGGTATGTTAATTCACCTTAGAATTATTAATAATTTCGAGTCTCACGATTAATTAATATTTAAACTTATTAATTTCTTTAGATTATTGAATATAAAATAGTGCCCTCTCTTACATAATTTAAAGTGTTAAAATCTTAAAATTTTACCTGTAAAAAAGAGGGATTCCTCTTAATTTTCCCGCTTTTTCTAGTGATTATTTTAAATAAATTTAAATAGATCGAAAAAGTAATTATTTAACATCAAATGATCAATTTTGATAAAAGAAATCTAAAAAGTGTAAAATAATGAAAAACAAGAAAAATTGTATAGTGTTAATCATTTTTTCGCTATTACTAACCATTTCGTTGATAAATATTGATAGAAATATAGATTCACGGCCAGCTAACGATAAAATCCATCTTTCGAGCAAACCGATGCAAGAAGTACTTTTTAAGGTTGGTGTGCGCTCCGGTCCTAATGAAATCGATCCACACGACGCGTGGGATTCTTACTCCTTCGATGTCATAGACCAAGTTTGTGAAGGATTGTTTGCTAACAACCTGAGCGATCCCGAGATGGCAATTATTCCTAACCTTGCGCTCTCCGGAACCTGGAATCCTGCGGGAACGGAATACACTTGTATCCTTAGGCAAGGAGTTACGTTCCACGATGGAGCTCCCTTTAACGCGAATGGAGTTATTTTTACGTGGAATCGACTGAATTGGGCGTTAAATGTAACTGGAACGAATACTGATCATATCTCTATACTCCACCAATTTTACACGTTTCCAGACGGAAGACCTATAGTGTCGAGCATAACTGCAAATAACGATTATAACGTCACATTTGTCCTGAACGACCCTTACGTACCATTCGAAGCTTTATTATGCTTCAGTGGCTCTTACATGTTATCTCCCTCTTCAACCCCTGCAACGGCCTACATCGATACCACAACTGGAGATCTGGTTGGAACTGGTCCTTTCGTCTATGATAATTATACATCAGATGTAGAAGTTAATTTCCACGCTTTTGATAACTACTGGAAAGGAAAAGCGAATATAAGCGAGATGCGATTCCAAATAAATATGGCTTCAGTCGCAATACATAATGCGTTGTTAACGGGTGATGTTCACTTTATAAGTGCTACTGATTCTACGTTTTATTCAACATTTAAGTCTTCTCCTGATATTACATTTTTAAATACCAGTACCACAAGGAACGTAATCTATTATTTGGTGATGAATAACCATCGTATTAATCACACTGTAAGGGAAGCAATTTCATATGCTATCGATTACGATTACATTATAAATGAATTACAGGAAAATGTTGAAAGGTCAAAGTCGCCAATTCCCAACGGAAGTTTATACGCTAACGATACTTTTGATGTTCCCACATTAAATGTAACGCGCGCGAGATTAGTGATGCAATCTATGGGTTTTGGTGTTGGATTAAATGTAACTGTAGATGGTCCTGACGAAGCGGTTTGGCAAGCGTCCACATTTCTTACTTATAATTATAGCTATAACATAGGAGATGCCTTTAGAGAAGACTTAGGCGTTTTACTTGCGGATAATCTTGGAAAAATCGGTATTTATGTTATCGACCAACCAATGTCTTGGGCTGATTTCATCTATAGAGCCCACGGTTATATGGAACCTGGTGGATATGATTCGTTGATGATTTACTGGATTGGCTGGGGAATGGACTATAACGACCCAAGCAACATAATTAATGTATTATTTGCCAATACATCAACTGGAATTAATAATAATGGTGCTCAATATGATGGATACCAAGCAGCGATTGAAGCGGGAAGGAATCCTTTAGATGTGAACGATAACGTACAACTTTTAATGGAAGCAGCACTTTCAGAAGTTGATCCCGTCGCAAGAGAAGCTCTTTATGACAGGATTCAGGAACTTCTAATCGAAGAAGATCGTCCATGGGCGTGGGGTTATGCTCCATATGTTTATCACGCGTATGACAAGCATTTAACCGGTTTTCAACAAAACGCTATGAACAAATTATACTTCTACCCATGTGTATTGAAATTGCCAATTTTACCGGGACTATTTAGCATATTTTCCGATGCTGACGATCCAGATACTGACGGGAATTTTGATATTACTTGGTCGCCGTCAGCCTACGCGGATAACTATTCTCTGTATGTCTATTCTAGTTTAATTACCGAAATTAACGATAGTTTAACTTTACTCCTTAACGAAGTAACCGATCTCTCTTACGGGGCAAGCGGATATTCAGACGGAACTTATTACTTTCTAGTAGTGGCGAAGAATGAAAATGGCAATACAAACTCGAGCAATTATATGGTAAAGGTTGAAATACCGGTACCGGGACTTTTTATCATGCTTTCCGATGCTGACGATCCTGATACTGACGGGAATTTTAATATTATATGGTCATCTTCAGCAAACGCGGATAATTACTCTCTATACGTCCATTCTAGTTTAATTACCGAAATTAATGATAGTTTAACTTTACTCCTAGACGAAGTAACCGATCTTTCTTACGAAGTATTTGACTACTCGGATGGAACCTTTTATTTTGCTGTAGTAGCGAAAAACACATATGGTACGACATTGTCTAACAATATAGAAGTTGTTGTCGAAATAGAGGAACCAGAACCAGGACCCTTTACATTAACTTCGGACGCTGGAAGTCCTGACCCGGACGGAAACTTCACTCTTACTTGGACTCCTTCAAACTTTGCGGATAATTATTCTCTGTACGTCTATTCTAGTTTAATTACCGAAATTAATGGTAGTTTAACTTTACTCCTTGACGAAGTTACCGATTTATCTTACGAGGCATTTGATTATTCAGATGGAACATATTTTTTTGTTGTAGTAGCGAAAAACACAGCTGGTACGACATTATCTAACAATATAGAAGTTGTTGTCGAAATAGAGAAACCAGAACCAGCTCCGTGGATTCCCGGGTTTGAATTGTGGACAATGTTCTTCACAATTAGCTCAGTTGGTTTAATTTTACTACTAAGAAAGAAGAAGAAAATTACCTAATAACTCTCTTTTTTTAATTTTTTTATTTTTTTTTTTTATATTATTCCTTAAAATTCTTTTAGAGTCTCATGTGTGATTAATATTTAGAACCTTTTTAATTTCTTTAGATTATTGGATATAAATTATTTCACTCTTACAGCTTCTATCAACTCAAAGAAATAGATTTACAATACTTCCTATGGTTACTTAAAAATATTTAAAGTTGAAAACGAATAGTGTTTATATTAACTGAAATTTGTTTTAACCATCCAACAAAATATTGATATTGAGTGTATAATGCAAGTTAAAATACTTGAAGATCATCAAATTGATAAAATTCACCAAAAATCACTATATATTCTTGAAAATATTGGTGTAATCGTACCTCACGAAGAAGTATTGGCGCGTTTTGCTACTTTTGGAGCAAATGTGGATAGCAAAAGAAGCTTGGTAAAAATACCTTCAGATTTAGTTGTGGAGTTTATTTTAAAAGCGGGAAAGAAGTTCGCTATTTACGGACGCGATCTTTCTAAAAAGGCAGAATTTGGCGTTGGAAAGCGCAATTACAATACTTCTGCTGGTCAAACTTTTTGGATTGATAATATCGGCGATCAAAGAAGATACTCGACACTTAACGATGTTAAAGAAGCTGTAAGATTTGCTGATGCCTTAGACCAAATAACAATTCCAGGTGCTATGTCAGATCCTCTTGAAATCCCCATGGAATGGAGGTGCTTGCAAGTTGCTTTTGAGATGGTATCTCATACAGATAAACCGATTTAT
>JAUWZT010000184.1 GCA_030615145.1 Promethearchaeota archaeon
TTTATAGGAAAAAACTTAATTAAAACTATTTCTTCTTTTTCTCTGAAGTTGCCTTTACTAAGTATCCCGCATTTGAGAATAAAGCTATACCAATAAACAATAAAATTACCATATCAAGAATAATATTGGAATTTCCAAACATATCAAAAAGAAGCGCAATTATCAAGCAAACCATTCCTAAGGCCAATAGATTTTCACTTTTCTTAACCATCTTGATTTCATCCCTCCTTTCGTTAATTAATTTTAATTTTTTTTGGATTTCTCCAATCCATGAGATCTAATTAACTATTAAATTGGTTTTCTATATAGTATATATAGAGTTTTAAAAAAGGATAAAGAATAGAAGATAGTCTAAATTCTGTGCTATAAATCAAATAACTCGATTTTGAGCTGCTTCAATTTGCCAAATAGTTTTTTAATAGCGCCAATAGCCTTTGAATCTGGATTAAAATCTAAAGGGGAGGTTCCATTCAGATCAGCTCTTCCAATTTCGGAGTCAAAAGGAATTGAGTGATATAATGGAACTTTCCAATCTCTAATACGCTCGTTGATAACACTTAATTGAGATTCATCAATCACTTTGTTTACAATAAGATAGATGTTAATTACGCCTAATTTTTTCGATAAGTCTATTATTTTAGAGCAAAGATCTAAAGATTTCTGAGAAGGTTCAGCTATTACTAACATGACGTCGATTCCTTTAGCAGTACCACGACCTAGATGTTCTAAACCCGCTTCGAAATCAACGATTACTACTTCGTCTCTTTTTACAAGCAAATTATATAATAAAGTCCTGATCAAAGCATTTTCGGGGCATAAGCAACCTGAGGCGGGTTCTACAATTCCTCCTAATACTAGCAGATGCAAATTATTTGGACCAGAGGCTTTAAATTTATCCGGAATATCGGAGACATTTGGAGTTATGTTATAAACGCCTGGACCAGCACCCTTAATAACCGTACGTTCCTCAATCATTTTTCTCATTTCTGAAATGGGGACTATCTTTGATTTGATCGCTTCGCTTATTCCTAAAGTATAGCTTAAATTCATCGCTGAATCGTTGTCAATAGCCAAAACCTTAAATCCATCTATAGCAAAAAGTCTCGCTAAAGTTCCAGCGATTAAAGTCTTACCTACCCCGCCTTTACCAGCTACAGCAATTTTCAAAAAGATTCTACCTTTTTATTAATTATTTGGTTTGTTTTTATTATTTTTTAACTGAAATTAAATTTTTAGGTTAAGTTTAGTAATAATCTATAGAAGATTGTTTATCTTAGACAAAAAATTTGACAAATAATTAATATATTATTAGCATGGAAGGTTGAAGGTGTTATTAAAACTAACAACTTTTACCCATACTTTGCATTCTTTTTGATATTTTCATCATTTCGTTAAAGATCTTCTCGTTTTCTTTCGGATTTTTACAAAGGATTAGTTTTTCATTTAAATCTTTTATTTTTATTGTTAAATCTGTAAATTCCTTAGGTGGTTTTAGTTGGTAATGATGAATTAATTCGCCATTATCATTAAATTCAATATAAACCCATTTATTATCTTTTTGGGACCAATTCCACCTGTTATGCGTTAATTCTCTTGCCATTCAATTTTTCACAATTTTTCTAAAATAAATTAGCATAGATAGTAATCAAATATCTATTAGCTAAAACCTTGTTATTGTTATTATTTTATACGAAGAGATATTTATTGTTTTTTAAAAAAAATATTAACGAGTTATTAAGAAACAACGAAAAAATCAAAATTGAAAGGTTTTAAAATTACTAGTTTTAACAATTTAATTTCGAGAGCATTTCTATAGCGGCTTCCCGAACGTCAACGTCCTTATCTCTTTGAAGTTCTTTTAACATATCTAACTTTTCAATGTTCTCAAAATTCTGTAAAGCTTTAATGAGGTATAACTTTACGATCCAATCTTCGTCTTTAACTAGTCCTTTGAAAGCGTCAAAGACTTTAGGTCCTTTAATGTAGCTTAATACTTTTATAGCGTATGTTCTTTTATCTCTATTGTTGCTACTTAAATCTTCGATAAGTTGAGCTACAATCATATCCTTAGAATCATTTGTCAGTTGTTTATACATTTTAAAGAAAAGAGTAGGTGGAAAGGCTTCAAAAACAATCTGGTCGGATATTATAACGGGTTCTATATTATCATATACCTTATCTTCACGAACTTTTAATTCTACTATCAAATCGCTTAATTGTTTGTTAGCGTTTTCGATCCTTTGGAATTTAACATCTAAACTTTCTAATGCTTCGTCTCTTTCTGTAATTTTCTTAAGAAACTCTTCAATTTTTTGCTTTAAGCTTTCTATAATGGATATATTCGTATTTATGATGTCTTTTAATTCGGTATTTTCTACTTCTAACCGTAATAAATTGCTCTTTAATTCTTCTAAATTATCGCCGATTTCAACGCCTTCTGGAGAAGCTTGTTCATGAAATTTTACGGTTTCTTCTATTTTCTGCTGTAAATAGTTAACTTTTTCGTGATATTGGTCGTTGTCAAACGTTAACTGGTCAATAATTTTATTTGCTTCATCTAATTCGTGGATGTATTGAGTTTTAGCTGCATCATTCTCTTGTAGATTCGTTTTAAGCTTATCTATTTCTTGCTTTAACGATTCAATTTGAACGCGGCTAATCTCGTTTTCTTCGGTTAATTGAAAAATCAGTTTTTTCGCATTTATTAAATCTTGATTTTCTTCTCCAATATCTTCTTCTTTAAATACGAGTTTTTCTTGCAATTCTTTTATTTTGTTGTTCAAATTCTCGATTTCAAGGCGATTTGTCTCGTTTTCTTCAGTCAATTGCACAATAACTTTGTTTGAGTAAATTAATTCTTTATTTTCTTCTTGAAATTTTTGAGTGTTTTCAAATTCCTTCGATATTTCCGCAATAGTTTGTTGTAGGATTTCAATATCTTTTTCCTTTTTGATAATATCTTGTCTTTGGTTCGTAACTAAATCTTTTAATACGAATATATCTTCCGGGGTAATGCTTTCTTTGATCTCAGAAAGTTTAGTTTTTTGGTTCTGTATTATTATTTTTTGCTCATCAATAGTAAAGTTCAATCGCAGGACTTCTTCTTTTAGACGACTTATAATGACTTCTAAATCGGAGTGAGCTTTATTTGTGTAATCAACTGAATCTATTAAATCCTTTAATTCTTTACTCATTTTAATAGCGTATAATTGTTCTAATTTGAATTATTAATAAAGGTTTTAGCTAATAAATCTTCACATATTTTAGCTAAATACTTTATTTTGATAATGAAACTTGAGTTAATAAATCTTTATTGACTCCTACATGATAAATTTTAAATTATTGGAAATTATTTAATACGTTAATAATAATCAGATATAAGTAAACATTCTAGATTTTTAGTGAAAGATTATGCCACAAGATATGCCAAAAGTATTTAAACCTCGATTAATCAAAGAAGACGATTTATACGGAGAAAAAGCGGGATATAGATTAAACATCTTAAGACCAAATGTATACCAATTTTACTCGACGATGGCCGGGTGCCATGTTTTTTTAATAATTGGCGATGATCTAAATGTTTTAATTGATACAGGTATTATTTCTAAATTTAATAGCTTTAACTATTTGCTCACCACAGAAGTTGGTTTGAAAGTCGAGGATATAGATATGGTTATCAATACACACGCACATTTCGATCATATTAGTTCTAATGCTTATTTTCGTTGCCCCATTGCTGCGCATCGATGGGCTGCGGTTAAAATACAACACAGCGATGAATTAATAACTAAAGGGAAAAAATGGGGCGTCGATTTAACCGACATGAGAATTAATTTATGGTTGGAAAATAGAAACATAATAGATTTAGGAAACACATTTTTGAAGGTAATCGAAACACCTGGGCATACTTCGGGTTGTATTTGTCTTTATGAGCCCTATAAAAATTATCTCTTTTCTGGTGATACATTGTTTAAAGGTGCTATAACCAATATTTACGAATCAGGGTCAATCTCAGAATATATAAACTCGTTGCAAATATTAGACACTTTAAAGATAGAAAGCTTCTATCCTAGCCATGGAAATTGCGTAATCGGGTTTGAATTGGTATCTCAAGAGATTGAAAATTCTATAGAAAATGCAAAAATGGAACTAAACGCGTTTATTAACAGGATTAAGAGTAAATCTTTAGAAAAAGCTAGACCGCCTCCTTCCCTCTATAACAGGGAAGAAGAAGATCTTTAATTATTTTAAATAGGATTGACCTCGATTTCAACTTTTGCGCCGCAATATTGACAATTTTTCAATTTTTTATTAAAGACTTCCCCACATGGTTTACAAATTTGTAGATTATTCTTGATTATCTTTTTAGCAACCAATAAGAACGCTTCTTCAACATTCTCTCCAGTTTTCGAAGAGGTACTTGTAATTTCTGTAAACCAATCATATTTTTGAAAAAATTCAGTAGAATCTTTTTTAGAAACTTCCCTTTCGCTTTTTAAATCGATCTTAGTAGCTATAACTTGCTTGACAATATTGGAATGCGCGCTTCCATCAATAATTTTCACCCAATTATCAATATCTTCTAATGATTCTTTATTTGTTGTATCAAATAAAAGAAATGCTGCTGAAGCTCCATTAGCATACGCAGGAAATAAAGTGCGATATTTTTCTTCGCCAGCGAAATCCCATATATTTAGTTCTAAGGAAATATCTTTATGAGATCCTTTTACAGTAATGTTTTTTCGTTTGAAATCTACACCAATCGTTGCTTTCATATCTTCTTTAAAAATATTATCACAAAAACGAGCGATAAATGAAGATTTGCCAACATCTTTAGCCCCTGCAATTATGATTTTATATTTTAACAAATTAAAATCTCCTTTCTTAAACCAATATTAAATTATTGGGAAGATATTATTAATAGCTTTTTATCATAATGATTAGTCATTCATAAAAAGTGATTTTTAACATTAAGAACTTAAAAACAAAATGAAAAAAAAAATGAACTAAATTGTAATTTTACATAATTTCAATTTTTTGAATTTTATCTCCCTTCTGAATAGAATCAACAATTTTCTGATCTTCGGAACCTATTATTGCTCCAAATATGGTATGCTTATTACTTAAATGTGGCGTAGGAACGTGAGTTATGAAAAATTGAGACCCGTTTGTATTTTTTCCCGCATTTGCCATTGCTAAGATACCAGGTTTATCAAAAGTTCTCCCCGATTGAAACTCGTCTGAAAAAGGGTAAGATATGTCTTTTCCTTGAAATGGAAATGAATTTATTCCCTTTTGTTTTGGTCCGTGCATTCCCGTTCCAGTTGGGCATCCACCTTGTATCATAAAATCCGATATAACTCGATGAAATTTTAGACCATTATAATAACCTTGTTTAGCTAAAAATAGAAAACTTGCAACTGTCATCGGTGCGTCTTCATCAAATAAATTGAGTTTAATTTCTCCTTTATCTGTAACTATAGTTACTTGAGTCATACAAGACAAAAAGATGAAAAAACTTTAATTGTTTTGCTTTTGTAAAAATTTGGTCCAAATATCTTTAAATATAACTCATGCGTATATGCATATTGAACATTTTTGTATACACCTTACATAAATGTGAAAAAATCTACAAAAATGGGTGAAACCCTATGAAAAATGTAAGAAAAATAGAATATGCAATTTTAGCTACAATTCTTCTGCTTTGTCTAAGTTCATTTATACCTAATAGACTTTTTAAAGTTAATCCAACTGATACGTCAATTCAAGAGAATAAATTAAGAAGTAGTGATGTTGCTTTTTCCGATGATTTTGAAAGTGGTTTAGCTAATTGGGTAAGTATTACATGATTATGGCATTTAACGGATACTAGTAGCAACTGGCCCGATCCGTGCCATTCTCCTACGCATGCAATGTGGTTTGGAAATGAATCAACAGGAACTTATGAGACGGGTCTTAGGGAATATGGGGAATTAGTATCTGTACCTTTCAGTCTAGTAGGTTTTGACATAGCATTCTTGGAATTTTATCATTGGAGAATGACTGAAGGAATTGATTGGGATGAATCTTTTGTTTATATTTCAACCAACGGGATTGATTGGTATGAAATCTATTACTCTGATGCTTCTTATATTGCGCCTTGGGAGCAAGTTTCTTTAGATATATCAGGATATGTTGGTAGTACATCTGTGCAACTTATGTTCTTTTTTGATACGGGAGATTCATTTGCTAATAATTATAGAGGGTGGTTAGTGGATGATATACAAGTCTTAGCTTCTGTGATAGATCATGATTTAGTTGTTTCTTTAGATACTCCTGTGAATCCTCAAATTGGCAATTCCTACCTAATCAATGCAACAGTGTCTAATAACGGTTTGAACGATGAATCTGATGTTGATTTATTGCTATATCTTGATGACATACTTGAAGATTCAATTACTATTTCAAGTTTACCTGTTGGTGCTAGTGAAACAATTAATTATATGTGGACTCCAACTGAATATAAAACCTACAATTTCACTGCTTATGCTCCACCTGTACCTGATGAATTTACTATAGAAAATAATATCGCAACTGAGTTAATAACAATTCACTATCTTCAAAATTACAGTATGACGATAGATCATGAATATAATTGGATCGATGCGTCTGGTGGGACAGAACTAATATTAAGTGATGATGGATATGCTGCAATAGCTTTACCCTTTAATTTTACATTCTACGATGAAACCTTTTCAACTATATATTTATCCTCAAATGGATATCTTAGTTTCACAGATACGGCACCTTGGCAATATTATAATGTTCCCTTTCCCTCGGCAGATCCCACACATACTTATATGATTGCTCCATTTTGGGATGATTTATATCCCCCCGCTGGTGGACATATCTATAATCAATCATTCGGTACTTATTGGGTAGCAGAATGGCTAGATATTTATCATATAGATGACTCTTTACTAGGTTCATTTCAAGTAGTTTTATATGATACCGGGGAAATTATGTTTAACTATGATTATATTGACTATATCGATCCTTATAATGGATATACATGCGGGTTAAATTTAGGTATTGATACAAATTATTATAATTCATATCAGGGTCTAAACGATTTAACTGATAATTTTACATTATTATTTACTTATCCTGTGCCGCCCGGTGATTTTATATTGTCATCTAATGCGGGAGACCCCGATATCGATGGTAATTTTGATTTAACGTGGGAAAGTGCAGATGAAGCTCTTAATTACTCTGTGTACCAATATTCAAGATATATAACGGAAATCAATGGAAGTTTAACCCTTTTAGGAGATGGAATAACAGATCTTTCTCTTGCTTTGAGTGGTTATACTAATGGAACCTATTACTTTATCGCTGTCGCA
>JAUWZT010000052.1 GCA_030615145.1 Promethearchaeota archaeon
AATGTTAGATTTGATTGGAGAATCTTTTGTGTATTTAATTATAGTGATACAATATTAAAACACTTAGGAGAATTGAATCGTGAGGAATCTTTAAAAGAAATAGAGAACTTAATGTTAGATGTGTTAAAACTAGCAAAATCAGCCATTTCTTTTCGAATCTATGCACAAACTTATATTATCCTCGCTCAAATTGAAATTCTAAAAAAAAACTATAACTTAGCAAAGGAATATTTACAAAAAGCAGAATTCATTTCAGAGGAAAAAAAATTGATATTATTAGACAAAATTAGGAATTATTACCTAAATATTGAATATTTAAAAAAGAACTACAAAAATGATAAAACTATTCTTAAAGATCTTAAACAAGAGTTAAAAGAAATGATATCAATTCGAAGTTAATCGTTTGAAATGTAAAAATCTAATGAAGTTAAAAATTAGTATTATGGTCTACATTTAATCAGGGTTTAAATCCGTTTAGATTTTGGAAATTACAATATGAAAAATTAAATAAATAAAATGATTATATATTTTGAAAATTAATTAAGGATTACAATGAAAGTCCTAATTGTAGATGATAATCCACAATTCTTGAAGCTTTTTGAATTATATGCTGAAGACTATCCTCAATTTGCATTTTTTTATAGGGAATCGGGAGAAGAAGGTTTAAAAATCTTAGATAGTGAGAAGGGAAGAGATATCTCATTGATTGTAACCGATATCCGCATGCCTACATTATCAGGGATTGATTTATCTCGGATCGTCAAAGAAAAATACCCAAAAATTCCTATAATGTTAATAACTGGACTGGAATTAAGCTATTTCTCTGAAGAAGATTTAATGTTTTCTACTAAATTACTATCCAAAGATATAGGTTGCGAAGGTATTCTTAAAGAAATTAAAGTATTTTTTGATGGCTAAAGATAACAGTAATTTCCGTAGTTGTTTGACTTTTTCTCTGCATTATGGTTTATGTGTAATAAAATATCTTCCTTCAATATTTTTCGTTCGATGTTTGGACTTAATAATTTAGAGCAGTTCGTGAAACACACCTTTCACGAAAATTTGTATATATTACCGAAACATGCCAAGATATATCGGTGTAATACAATCCTAACGGATTAAAATTTCTATGGAGATTTATCTTAATTCACAATTTACCAAAGCAATATTTTGCCACAATTTTTACAAGTTCCTTCATTAATTTGCAAGTTAAGACAGTTTTCGTGATAGTTTGTACCACATGCTTGGCACATGTATATTTTACCTGTGTAATCACCAAAATCATAGCCGCAATAACTGCATTTATTTGCAAAAGAAAAATTACTACTATTTACATCCACTTCAACTATTTGCGAAGTCCCTGTTAACCCCGTATTTGCACTAGAAGGGGTTAAAAACGAACTATCTTGAGAGGGTGTAATCATTTGTTGTTGCTGAGAATAAGGCTGAGGTTGTTCCCAGTTTGAAACGTAACCTTGAGCAGGTTTTTTAGATAGTCCCATCTTTAAAGAAACTTTCTCATCTAAAATATTTGTTAATATTAAAGCTGACGCGTATTTACCTTTTGCCCCGCCTTTTTGTAGATGCGTATGAGAAATTAAATGAATAACGCGACCTCCTGTTTTACCGTGATCAAAATAACACAAAACCGGAGCTTGGCCCCATTTTTGCTGAATTCGCAGAGATGAGATTAATACTCGTACGGAGGGATTAAGAACTTGAATTGGAAAAGATCTATTTTCAAGCCACCACTTAAATTCGGTTTTTTTAGTGTTTTTTGACGACATCTTTTGCCATTTTGCTTGTTGTATTTCACTTATTACTCCATCTAAGAAAGGGTGATTTGGCTCAAGAATTTGGCACGCAACAACAGCATCGGCAGTTCTTTCTCCGTTCCATCGGATATAACCCGGGAATATTGTTTCCACAATATGTTTTATGGCCCAATCTGTCGTTATTATCCACCCTCCTTTTAGCGAAACATATTCACTAATTTTAGGGAAAGCAGAATGGGGGATTTTATCTCCTGGACATCCTATCAACACGACATCGTAATCACTTAAATTATGCTTCATGATATCAGTAGGTTTAATAGTAATATGTTTTGCCGCATACATATGATCTATTACTTTTTTAGGTTTTTCATATCGACCTTCAACCGCGAGTATTCTACCGTGCTTCTCGACTGCTTTTACAACATCTTTTTTATCAAGCGCTTCCATTTTACGCTGTTTAACTTCAGAATAGAGATCCTTCCAACTACTCATTAAATTACCTCTTTTATTAATATTATAAGGAATTAAATATTATTTTTATTAAGTAATAAAAAATAATTCATATTTATATTTTCATTGGAAGCGAGAATTATGGAAAATTTAAAAAATCTTGGTGAGCCTTTAGAGTTTTGGCAATATTTTTATCAAATCACAAAAATTCCTAGATGTTCAACTCACGAAGATCAGATGAGAGAATTCATTAAGAAAGAAGCTGAGAAATTAGGTTTTAAAACTGAGGTTGACCAAGTAAAAAATATTGTTGTGCGAATTCCGTCCAAAATAGGGTATAATTCAGGGAGTTTAGGAGTAGTTTTGCAGAGTCACATGGATATGGTGTGTGAAAAAAATGAAGATGTTATTCACGATTTCTCAAAAGATCCACTAAAATTAAAGATCGTTGAAATTGAAGGTGAAAGATGGCTTACTGCGGAAGGGACAACATTGGGAGCAGATAATGGCGTGGGAATCGCGTATCAGCTTGCTATTATGAAGAAAATCCACGATGGTAGTTTAAATTTTGATTCAATTGATTTGGACTTATTATTTACTGTAGATGAAGAGAGAGCCCTTACGGGTGCGAGTCAAATAAGTAAAGACCTGATTAAAGGAAAATATCTATTAAATCTTGATTCGGAAGAAGATGACCGTTTCACAATTGGTTGTGCGGGAGGTAGAACATTTACTGTAAAGATAAAAAGAGAAAAAGCAAAGATAAATAATATTGATGCTAATTTAACACCAATTAAAATTTCCGTGACTGGTTTAGTTGGGGGGCATTCAGGCGGTGATATTCATAAAGGTCGAGGCAATGCGCTAAAAATAATTGCCCAAATTTTATGGAAATTGAATAAAAAATATAAAATTTATCTCAATTCTTTAAAAGGGGGTAATCTATCGAATGCTATTCCAAGAGAATGTAGTGCTATTATTTTTATAAATAGAAATGAATTTACAGAAATTGATTCTTATATAAAAAAGTTGAAATTAAACATTGAAGAGTTGTATAATGAAATCGAGCCAAATTTTAAGATTTCTTTCGAAAAATTAGACGCATTTACAGACGATCTCGTATTGATTAAAGAAATTCAAGATAAATTGTTAAATTTGTTATATTTGATGCCTAACGGACCTATTTCTCTACATCCGACGAGTAAAGGTTTAGTTCATACGTCTTCTAATTTAGCGTCGATAAAAACACATGAAGAATTTATTGAATTTCAAATAAGTCAAAGGAGTTTGGCCCAGTATGACAAAGATGTTATCCATGAAAAATTTACAACTTTATTGAAGATGTCTGGCTTAGAATTCAATAAAACTATTGATACTGAATATCCTAGTTGGTCGCCGGATTTTGACTCAAAAATTACGAGTATATCTAAATCGGTATATAAAGAACTATTTGACGAAGAAGTTATAATTCAAGCGATTCACGCGGGATTAGAATGCTCCTATTTTAACCACCATTTTCCAGAGATGGAAATGATATCTTTTGGTCCTGATGTTTTGGGATGCCATTCTCCTGACGAAAGGCTAAAGATAAGAAGCATAGAGAAAGTCTGGAAATTTTTAGTAACTTTACTTACAAATTTAGTTTAAATAACTTGAATAATTATTTCTTTTTTAAAAAAATTTTAATTCAAAAGAAATTTATAAAACAAAGAAAATAAAATTCTAAGATTATAATGCAAAAGGAAAGAAGCACGAAAACAAAGCTTGTTAAAGAAGAAGTAATTGGTTCAGAGACTGTTTTTGAAAAAATCAAAGATAAAACTCCTTGGGTTTTTGGTAAAACACTAAGAAAACCTAAATTATTGTTTCCTGATATAAAAAGGCCTAGATTGGATATGCCTCTTCCAGGAAAATCAATCGCTGCGATAGTGGTTTATATTGCTTTGTTCCTTTTACAAACTGGAATTGTATATTTAATAATTAGAGAACCTCCAGCATTGGGATCTAATCCATCAACGGGTGATCCGATGTTTCTTTATCCTGACATTAATGAATCGTTTATAATTGAAGGAATTGTTGCTTCAATTTTTATTTTTTTGTGTTCTTTAGGCTTTATTTTTTTATACTTAGCGTCCCAATATGTTTATAACAAGAATATTGCCATAAGGTATTTAGTTGTAGGGATTCTTTTAATTTTAATTGCTTTTACTACATTACAAGCAATGATTACGATTAAACTAGGTCAAACATTATTTAATGTGTAATACCGATTTTGCCCTAAATTGAATAATACTCTTTATATTTATTTATTATGATAAGCTTCAAATAGTTAAATCTCAGATGTCATTGATGAAAAACACATATTTTTAAAAACAAATCCATTAATACTCAAGTTAAACTTATTTAAGTAGTTCAAAAGTTTTCACGGAAAAAGAAAAAAAAGAAAAAATTATAAATTTTCTAAGTAAGACTAAAAACTTGATTTATTTAATCGAGTCTGTAAACGCTTTATAGGCGGCTTCGTCTAATAAATTACCTTTCTCTGCGTCCCAATTTGAGGCATCGATCTTATATAACCAAGCAGAGAAGGCATCTTCGTTAATTTTCTCAGGCTCGTCCATCAAATCGCCATTTACTTCTTTAACTGTTCCAGAGACAGGACTATATATATCTCCAACAGCTTTACTTGACTCAACTGTGGCGTCAATTGGATCCGAAGTTGGTTCATCTCCATCCATAGTTAGCTGAGTAAGTTCAGCACCTTCAAGTGCATCAACATCAACAAAAGAGATTTCTCCTAATTGCTCAGCTGCAAAAGGTGTAAGTCCTACTTCACCATTTTCATCATTATACCATTGGTGGGTTTTAGTATACCAAATCGTCATGTTATATTCAACTTTTTGTTTGCAATTTTATAAATTTTTATAATATCGAATTTAAGTGTATGATAAAACTAATTATATAATAGATTTAAAATTTTTTTATTCAGAAAAATTTTTAAAAACAAAACAACGGTATAAATGAAACACTCACTTAAGAAACAGATAGATTCATTTGTTGAATTTAAACAATGGTATATTAAGATACTACAAGATTTTAATTTTGACTATCAAAAAGATTGTGAAGCAAGAGAGTTTTTATCTAGAATTTTAGAAGAAAAAAGTGAAAATTGGAGCCTTGAGAGTGTGCTACTTTCTTTTAAATACCTTATTCAAAAGAAGAAGAGAATTTTCATTTATGGATGTGGCCCTTCGCTTGAAGAAACTGTTGATTACATTCTAAAAATACAGGGCAAAAAAAATTTCAGTAAAGGGGTGAATTTAGCTGCGGATGGAGCCGCTCGATTATTAACAGAAAGGAAAATTCAAATAGATGGAATATTTACTGACTTAGATGGTATTACTAAGCGAGATTTTAACCATTCCAAGTTTATAATAGTCCATGCTCACGGAGATAATATAATTAACCTAAAACATTTTAAGAGCGAAATAATCAACTTTCCAAATGTTATAGGAACAACCCAAGTAGAACCAGTTGAAAATCTAATTAATTCTGGCGGCTTCACTGATGGTGATAGGATTCTATCTTTTATATCCTCTTTACTTTTACCTAAGCACGAATTATATCTTATAGGTATGGACTTTAACGACATTATTGGCAAATATAGTAAACCAGAAATAGAAGAAAATCATAGGGCTAGCCCAATCAAGCTGAAAAAGTTACAATATGCTTTACAAATTGTTGAATGGTTATTGAACAGAATCAAAAACCCCGTGTATATAATCAATTCGGAAATTATCTCAGATAATCTTAAAAATCTAACATTGGAAATGTTTAAAGAAAAAATTCTTGAGAGTTAAATTTCAAATTTTGTATTCCTCTATTCCGTTATTCGTAATCATATAACGTATTTTCTTTTCAGGAAATTGATGGGAATTAATTAAATGTAGATAACTTGTATCACTTTCTTTACGATTTAAATATAAAACTTCAGAGAAATAGTGATTCAAATATCGCAACCCTACGGGGAGTTCCCTTATAATTGAGTTTTCAATAAAATTTGGAGCAACTTGAGCTGTTAAAATTGTAATTAAATTATATTTACGAGTAAGATTATTAATTTTTTCCAAAATCTTCAAAAATCTTGTTTTAGCTCGAAAAGATGATACTTCTTTATCACTAAGCTCAAATCTATAATAATTATTGATAGAGTCAATGATTAGTATTTTTATATTATTTTGTTTGATTATATCTTCTATCTCGTTTAATTTTAGTAAAAAAGCGGGACTACTCATGATTTTAGATACTAAAATATTCTTTAGAATCTTTTCGCTTTCAAGTTCTTGGGTTGTTGCCAATAATCTTATCCTTTCGGGGCGAAATGTGTTTTCTGTGTCTAAATAGATCAACTTAAAGGATTTATGATATGCTTGAACAGATAACTGATGGCATAATTGAGTTTTTCCGGTTTTATTCGCCCCAAAAATTATATAGGTTTTGTTTGAATGAAACCCACCACCTATAACATCGTCAATTTTTTTTGAACCAGTAGAAATATTAAATTTTTCTCGTTTAATTTTTTCGATTTCGCTAATAATCTTTTTTGTACTAATAATCAATGATTTTTTTATTTTTACCGTGCGTGATTTGTTTGATTTCATCTTTTTGCTGATTAAATTGCGTAATTACTATTAAATTCATAAATTCAAAAAAACTTGGTTCTAATAATTATTAATTATTTTAGCAATAAATAAATCGTAAAATTAATTTTTGATTAAACATAAACTATAAAATATATTAACTTTAAGATTTGTTTTTATATATTTCACTATAAAATATATTAAGTTCGTTTAAAATTACGATGGCAAAAAAAAAAGAAGTTTGTCCCTTTTGTGGCAACAGCTTCGCATATCTCTCACGTCATAAATGCAAAGTAAAGGAGAGACTCGAGGGGTCAGAAGAATCCGATAAATCAGATGTTGAAAGAAGATTAGAAAGGATCGAAGATAGAAAGAAAGAAGGGTCGCGTAGTTTAAGAAAAGATGAGAAAGCGGTTCTTAGAATTATTAGTCGAGAAAAAGATGTGTTTTTTTTTAAGCTATTAGAGCTTACAAACAAAAAGCGAATTGAACTCGATAAAATCTTAGGCACTCTGTATTTACAAGATAAAATTAATATAAATCGCGAATTATTGGAAGCTACTTGGGTAAAGCGTATTACAATAATTGAAAAAATCGATGTTAAAGTAAAAGATATTGATGTTAACAAAAATAATAATGATTTTATTTTAGATATTTTTTCACATCAACCATGTTTAACTTGTCCCTTTACGGGTAAATGTAATAACACAAATCTCGACCAATTTAATCCATTACAATGTCCTTGGTTAACTCAATGGGTTAAAACATCCTTAGAAGGGCAAATCTACAAAACAAATTTTGAAGAAATACAATCAGAATCGCCAGAATAATTATTTTTTCCTTAACCCAATTAAATAAATTTCGTTACTTTTTTTATTAGACGATTTTGGCTTAAGGCTTTTAACGATCGAAAAGTTTTGCTTCATTTTTGTGTAAAAATCATCATAGTCAACCCCTTGAAATACCTTTATTACGAAGTTTCCCTTAAATTTTAAAAATTTTGTAAGTTCAAGAATTTTATAACAGAGTTTTATTTGCATGGCTTGATCACTAAATTTATTTCCTGATTTTTTGATACTGGCATCAGATAAGATAAGATCTAGTTTTTCTCCTTCGAAATATTTTTTAACTTCAATTTGAAACTCAGGTGTAGTAAAATCCATTCGAACTGTGTTAATATTTTCAATAGGCGTAATACGTTTTATATCTATACCCATAATTTTATAATGATCTCGGTGGTAATATTTATCGTTATATTTCAATAAATTTTCTTCAGCAAATTTCTTCGCAACTTGAAGCCATGATCCTGGTGTACTGCCCAAATCCAATATATAAAATGCCCTTTTAAAAATGGTGAATCTTTTTTGTATATCAAGTAATTTAAATGCTGAGCGGGCTCTATATCCTTTACGTTTAGCTTGTTTATACACGGCGTCTTTCTTATGTTCTTCTGCTGCCTTTGGCATGATTCACATTCCTATTTAATTTATTATGTTTTTTAGTATATTTTTTAACGCATTAATTCCCATATTTGTTTTAATTGATATAAAATCAAAATGAGTTCTTGATGCTGAATAACCACTTTCGCCAATTGCTTCAATCAATTTTTCGATTTTGGGAATTGATGGGAGCTTTAATTGTTGACATAATTTATGTATGTTATAATAAGAAACGGGCATACTTATTTCATCTAATGCGTATTCAATAATTTTTCTTATTCTATTTTTACTCTTAAAATTGAATTTTTCATTTAAATGAATTATTTCTTCAAGAAAATATCTTTTATGTAATTCTTTAATCCACAGGGGGCCAGAATATGATAGTGGTTCTTCCTTTAAGCATGATGGGCATTTTTGAGGAATCGTTAAAATATCGTTTAAAACAGACGAACGATACCCGCAACTATTACAATGGATAATATATCCATAACTATTTGATATGTCCTTAAAAATATTAGCCTTACTTTTATATGTAAGAGCAAAAATTCTTATGAAGTGATTTGAATAAAAAGTTAACAACGGAATTATTCCTAAATTGTTAACATTAGCAATTCTTGAGATATAATACATTAGTATCCTTGCTCCAATTTCTTTACAATAATCCGTGTGAAGTGGTTTAGACATATACTTTCTAATACAAGCCTTTGATTTTACTCCAAACAATACTGCGGTATCCGTGGCCGTTATACATAACAATCCATTTTCTTTTTTAATCGATTTAAATGCAGAATCAATATATATGTTTGGAGTGCCAAAAGGATCAATTGAGATTACATTGGGGCTTTCAATCTTTTTTTCTCCGATTAAGCAAGATTTTTGCGCGATTTCTATGCATAATAAATTGGCATCTTTTTGTGAGGAGATGATTTGATTATTTTTTTCTAAATCGTTTAGTTTTAAATTTCTATTAATAAGTTCTACGGCTATCGGGTTAATATCGTTGATATATATTTTTTTAAAGTTATTGGAAGCTTTTAATAATCTAATAGATCCTATGCCCGAAGCAGCCATACTATCTACCATTACCAACGAATCTTGATTAATCAGTTTATTATATGTTAGTATAGCTAAGATTGAAATATCTCGATTTATTTCCATTCTTTCATTATAAAAAACACCCATTGATTTGGAAGGTATACTATCATTGTCATTCTTATATAAATAGAATTCTACAGAACCTTCTTGTTTTTTGACATATTTGTTGTTACTTAGGTTGAGATTTCCAATCTTCATATTAGATTAGTCATTTAGCTCAAGTTAATTAATAAATTTGACAAAATATATACTCTTTTAGAGCGATAAAAAGAGGTTGACAGGTATTGCGCTCCCTAATAAACCACCAGAAGTCACATCATGTATCTTGTTCACATTAGTCTTAGTTAAGGGCTCAATATGTTCGATCTTTTTTACTTTGTTAGGGTCTTCAGTACTTCCAATAATTAAAAATTCTCCGTTTAAAGTTTTGATGATAAAAGCTAATGGAAGCCACTCATAATATACACGAATTTTTGGTTTTGGTGAAGGAAAGTATGAATAAATCCCACCATAAGTTATTATTGCATGGAAATCACCAACAAAGCTTCCGCTATAGCGATTTTTAAAATGATGATTAATTAATTCTTGTTCATAAGCCCTACATTTATCTGACCATTCCGTAGAATCACCTCCAAGACATCTAATGCCCCCCTCTTCTTTGTTGGGCAAGGATTTTAATTCTTGAAAGACATAATGGAAAAAAGTCATGCTGTAAGGTGATGTATCTAAAATGAATTCAGCAACCTGTCCATTAAGTGCTAAGATTAAATTAGTATAAATCCCATAAAGTACATAGAAACTACATACAATGCGCCCCGCCTCGTCATAAATTCCCACAATCGTCCCAACAGTTCTATTTACTATTACATTTGAAGAGCCATCAACAGGATCTATCGTTATACCAAACTTTCCATCGCTCAAAACGGGCTCTGCTTCTTCAGAAGCAACAAAAAGAAAATCTGTATCACTTTCTTGAAGCGCTTTTAATATAATGCTGTGCGTTAATATGTCTTCGTGAATTTGGGATTCGCCGTAAACATTTATGGTCTTTTCTTTTACATTTTCAATGTTCATTCTCTGCTCAATTTCGCGGGAGGTGATGCCCCTTTCTAATAACCCGCGAATAGGGATGGTTGCTTCAGCAATAATTTCTATAATTTCTATTAAATCGCCTTTATTTGAAAAATAATGAGGGATGTTTTTATCCAACCATTTTGATAATTTCAAATTCAAATTTTCATTATATCGACTCATTTGGGGTCTTCTTCAAAACCATGTTTATTTAATATAGTATAAAATACAAGAGAATTATTACTTTTTCCTTTCATTAAAAAAAACTTACGGTGGTTCAATTTATCCGTTCGTTCAATTTTGATAGATCTTTTTACCCAATATTCCATAACATTACCACCGCGTTCTACTTCATAAGTTTGGCCCTCTTGAGTTTTTCTACTAAGCTCATTTACAATTAAAACATCAATGTGATATTTTTTATTTAAAAAAGTTAAGTTAGCTAGCATTTGATTTAACTTATAATTCAGATTATAATTTTTTCCTTTTTTATCTTGTTGTAATTCTAATCCATATAAATCCGTTATTGAATCAATTATAACTAAATTAAAAGTTCTATCACCGTTTTTTAAATCATCAATAATAATAAATTCTAAATTAAAAACAAGGTTATATAAATCTTTAAAAGTTACAGGCTTACAAAACAAAATATTATTCAATACTTCATTTAAATCGTTTTTAATAACAGAATCAATTTTATTGTAAGGGAAATTTGGTTTGCTATATATATAAATTACCTTAAAGCCACTTAACGCGTTATTATAAGCTGTTTGGAGCGATAAAGTAGTTTTTCCCACTCCAAACTGGCCCCATAATGAAGTGATTCCCTCGAAGGTATCAATGGAATTAAAAAAATCGTTTATTTGTTTGATAGGAAAATTCATAATTAAAAATTTTTAATTAAATCTTTAATTTATATTAATAAATTGAGAAATAAACCTTTTATATTAACGGAGAATCTGAACTTTTTTTATAAAATAATTAAAAGATTAATTGAAAAAAGAATTAAAGCTGAAATATTAAATCCTGGAAATAAAATTCCAAACGCTCCATCCATTATCTTAACAACGCGGGATGAATTTGAAAAGTATTATAATAAAGATCTTAAGGTAAATTTTCTTGTATATTCGAAAGACGAGAATTTCGAGCAATATCTATTAAGAGTAATCGCTGCACATCGTATAGAATATAAAAATAACTATTTAAGTTTAACTTTTTCAATCGATCCAGGAAAAAAAATTGGATTGATGATTTTTTTAGATGATTATTATTTTGATTCTTTTTGTTGTTATGAAAAAGACGAGTTATTGGTAGCTATAAGGAATAACATTCATAGTTTTCAAGATGGTAACCCAAATTTAATGGTGTTAACTTTTAAATTAGGAATGGGTGTACCATCATTTACATATGAATTAATAGAAAACATTTTTAAATTTTTACACGGGAGAAAGAACGTTAATATATTTTTAATTAATGAATACAAGTCCTCGAAAATGAGAATAATTAAAAAACAAAAAGAACATAATTTTTCTAAAGATGAAATCTCAGCATTAATTTTAGCATTTAGGAAAGGTATTGAAGTAAATGAGAAAAATTACGACTCGATTTATAAACAAAATGGATTAAAAAAATTACAAAATGAAGGGTCATTCAAAAGGGATTTTGAAAAAATTGACGAAAATATAAATACGCTGGGAGAAATTGCTGAAAAAGTGTTGCGTGGTGAAATCTCACTTAAAGAATCTACTCAGTTGATTAATGAAATAAGATATTATTAGTTATAGCTGAAAAATTTAATAATTTTGAATAATTTCATCAAATTACAGTTAAAAATAAGAATTTAAAAATTATTTCTATCTATATCACTTGGAGCTTTGGGGATATTGTAATTGAAAAGATTTAAAACTATTGATATATTGCGCGGATTAAGCATGGTGTATATGATCGTGGGCCATATGACTGAGTGGTACCTTACTCAAGAGAGCATGTGGTTCTTTGATATATATAGAGCAATTGGAGAACCATTAGGATCGGGAGCTTTTTTATTTCTTTCTGGAGTAAGTACAATTTTATCGTATAGAAGCCGAACTAAAAATGTGGAAATATCGAAATCTTACAGTAAAAAAACTCTAAGAAACGAGTATTTCTCTCGAGCTTTTTTTATTTTAATAATTGCTTTGCTTTATAACACATTTGTTGCTGTAATGTTTCATGATCTATCTATAATATGGAATTGGTTTATTCTTCTTACAATTTCAATTTCACTTTTTATGATTTGGCCTTTGTTTAAAACATCGAAGTTATTTAGAATCTGTTTTGGAATAGGTTTATGGTTTCTAAACCAAATATTACTAACTTTTTTATTGGGATATGTTGGTCAAAATAATCTTTTTGGCGTTATGTATTATGTATTGTACAATAACTTGGAATTAGACCCGATATTATCGTTTTTTACGTTTTTTGTTATAGGTACTGTTATAGGAGATGTTCTTTACGAATTTCATTCAGATGATAACAAAATGGTTAATAGAGAAGTATTTAAAAAAAGATTTCTAATTCCTTCATTAATATCAGGAGTAATTTTGATAGTATTCGGGGCTATATTTCAATTTCCAAACTTTTTACATCATCGAACATTTTCTTGGTTTTTTTATTCTTTAGGAATTGAATTAATAATTTTTGCATTTATATTGGGAATAGAAGAAATTGGGATGCTTAATACTCAAAAAAGTTACCGATTTCTCTCTAATTTTTCTTATTACTCCTTTACAGTATACATCTTACATAATTTATTATATTTTCTATTTTTAGATAGTTTATATCCATTTAACATTTGGATTTATATATCAGCAACAATACTCATCATAGGATTCGCCTTAAGGAGTATCTATAACAAATGGGGCTCTAATTTTTCCATAAAAGCACAAATAGGTAGGTTGAGTCTAGGAATTGCTAAATTAATCGATAATAGAAAAAATTTTAATTAGTTTAGAATTAAATTCTAAATATTAAGTTTAATTCACGAAAATTTTTTGAAATTAATGAAAAGACTCAAAAGTATTGACATATTTCGGGGAATATGTATGGGTTGGATGTTTTTAGGTCATTTATTAGACTGGTGGCTTAAACCCGAATATTTTTCTTTAAAAAATTTTACTCATAGTATTTTGGATCCGATTGGAGCTTCTGGGTTTTTATTTATTTCAGGCGTAAGTATAGCTATATCGTATCGAGAGCGAATTTATAGAGTTGAGATATTGAATGAGCTAAGTTATGCGAGAGCAAAACAATCTTACTACTTTCGAGCGTTATTTTTATTAATAATTGCTTTAGGTTATAATTTTGCAATAGCTCTTTCGATAGGTAACTTATCATGGATTTGGACATGGTTTGTATTAATGACTGCTGCCTTTTCCTTACTAATAACATGGCCATTATTTAAATTATCAAAAAAGACTAGACTTTTTATTTGTTTTTCGATTTGGATTATAAATCAATTTATTTATAATTTCTTATCTCCACATCAAGGTTTAGCAACTCTACAAGGCGTCTTATATCACATTTTATATAACGATTTAGGTCAAGATACTTTGCTGAATTTTTTTCCCTTTTTTCTTTTTGGAACTGTTGTTGGAGATGTTTTATATGAGATAAACTTCAACAAAAAACCACAAAACAGAAAAAATGAGTTAAAAAAAAAATTATTTTTATCAATGAGTATCTTTGGTTCATTGTTAATTTTGTTTGGCTTAATATTTGATTTTCCAAGTTTTCTAAGCAGAAGCAGTTTTTCTTGGTTGATTTATACATTAGGTATCGATTTAATATTGCTGTTAATATTAATAGCTCTTGAGGAATTTAACGTTTTTAAAACTAAAAGAAGTTACAAACTATTGTTTTACTTCTCTTATTATTCCTTTACTGTTTATTTAGGGCATAATTTGATGTATTTTATTTTTTTAAACAGCTTAGATCCATTTAGTATTTGGATAGCCGTTGTATTTTCTTTTATTTTGTTTGGCTTGATATTAAGGCAAATATACAAAACTTGGGGTTGGAAGGCTTCATTAAAAGTAATATTAGGTAAAATAAGTTTTTATTTAGCGGGTAGAATCGAGGAAAAAAATAAACGCTAACTACCAGATAAAAAACTCGTCTTGATTATAAATTAGTTTTAGTACATCTTATTTCTACCGGATCTTTTTCGAACTGGTTAAAAGGACTATCAAAACAAATGTAATTTCTAAAGATGTAATTAACGGCTTTAATATAACCACCTTCATTTCCAACGGCAACAGCCCTATCTTTATCAAATAAAAAAATTACATCAATTAAAGATCCATTTGTTTTTTCAATCAATTTTACATTATGAATATAAACATCGTCAAAAAAGCTGAAAACTAGCCTCATTAACGTTGTTTCAGCCCGGATTATTGAAATTTTTTTACCATTGAGCTTATATCTTAATTTTCTTAGAAAAAATTTAGCCATAAAAAAATCTCTTGGTTTTACAAAATAGAATACAAACGGATTTCTGATAATTAAAAATACCGGAACGATTTTTGTAATTTCAAAAAAGAATTTAAAAAACTTTAATTCTGTGTTAAAGAATTTCTTTTTTATGTTTACAATCTGACTAAAATAATGATAATCAATTAAAGAATTAGACATATCACATTAAGTTTTTATTTTAAGAATTTAAAATTCGACTTTTTTTAGAAATTCATAAAAATAATTTTATTATTTTCATCGTTATTACCTATTAATATTAAAATATTTTTATGCTGAAGAGATGAAAGAACGCTTAGACATCCTATTAGTGGAGAGAAGGTTAGTAGAAAGTAGAACAAAAGCACAGTGGTTAATAAAAAAGGGATATGTGTATGTAAGTGATGTAATAAATACT
>JAUWZT010000215.1 GCA_030615145.1 Promethearchaeota archaeon
TTGGCTGTTAAGCTGGTTAATTAACAACTTTAAATGAAATAAATATTGGTTTAAAGAAATTTCTTGCTTTTGATACCTTTCCAACAATAATTTAATAATATAGTACGGAGTAAATTTAATAAATCGAATATCGGTAAATAAATAAACTATACCTTTTGCTTCGAATATGAACTTTTTTTCCAATAATTCTTCAAATAGTTCTTCTTTATTACTTAAAATATTGATACTTTCTTTTACAGTTAGTTCCTTCTTTCTTAGAGCTTTTATTAAGTTAAACACATCCCCATCAATTAGAAAATTAATAATTTCCTTATTTTCAATTTCTTGACTACAATTGTAATTAGAAAATAATTTAACAAATTCTTTTTTGAATTTTTTCAAGAGCTTTTCCTCTGTTGCCTTATCGGGTAATTTTTTAGGAGGCAATCGCATATACGATAAATCTTTAATTAAAAAATAACATTCTTTACTTCCTGAAATGGTTTTTTTCAAAATTAATTTTTCTCGAATGAAAGATATCAACAATAAATCAATATTGACGGTCGAAAAACCATAATCTTGCCGGAGAGTTTCGGCTAATTCTGTTTTAGAAATTACACCATTTCGTAGAATTTGTAATATGGTGTATTTTATCTTTTCTTGAAAAAAATTAATTAAATCTTCTCCTTCAATTTTACTGTAATTCTTTATCGTATTAAATGCTTCAGAGATGGTTCTCGTAATTTTATTCGTGTTAATAAGTTCTAATAAGTTTTTAGTAATAATTGCTAATATGTCTGAAGAAATTATCTCGCTAACTTTACTTTTGGACATGAAAAATAAACACAAAAAATAAATTTCTCCTTCATACTCTTGTATAACAGAAATTATATTACGATCTTCAAGTTCAATTAGCGCGTCCTCCTTATTTAATTCGTGTTGAGCCCAAATTTTCAGGAAAATATCCTTCGAAGGATACGCTCCTTCAGGAGGGTATTGGATTATTGGTATTGGGCCAGTGCTTTTATTCCAATTTACAATAATTAATCGTTCCATTTTAGTGAGTTGTTAAATTATTATAATATTTCAAATCGATTTATAATGCAGAAAATTGTTAATTTATATAATAAAATAGACAAATTCAATATAAATTCTATTGCCACAAATAGAATGAAAATTTGAAAAAAATAATATAAACTTAAAATAGACCAATATATTTTTTCTCAATAGCTTCTACAGTATCTAGCAATAACTCGTTCATTCTTTTAATATTAGAAGGGTTTACACTCTCAATAAAGTTTTTTATAATCTGATGAGCAAGTTCTTTGTCTTTTTGATTATATTTATGTTGTCTAAACTTAAATAAATAGTAAAATTCCTCTTTTAACCAATTTAATTTTTGGATTAAACTATCTTCTAAAATATCATTATAATCCCCGTATAAAAACATTTAGAACCCCTTCTTTTCGATTGAATTAATAATTAATTTACTTATAATTATAGTAGGGTGTATCTTTAAATAATTTTGCATGAATTTTCTATTTGATTTATTAAATAAATCTTAAAATGTTTAATTAACAACCAATTTTTTGTTAGATACCTATAGTTAAATGATTCTATTTAGATATCGCTCTTTCTAAAGTGGTATCTTGTTATCGTTTTAGAAAGTTCCCAAATAGATTGGATATTATTAGAATTGATCGCTTGATTAAGTTCTTTGTATAGTTTTGATAGGGATGATTGATTTTCTGCAAAATTCTCGCTTTTCTTATTTCCTAGTTTTTTATCGTTATTCATACCAAACATTCAAATTTCACAAATTAAAAACAGAAATAGTATCACAATAACATAATTAGTTTCTTTAATCTCGGAAAAAAAAAAAATAAGAAAACTATTGTTCTAAGTAAAGAAATCTTTCCAGATAGTAAACCCAGACCTGCGAGAAAGTATTACCTACGATAAGATCGCTAGCATGTGCTGCAAATGGAAAAGTCAAGAGCATACAGTCTACTCCGTTGGCATTTAATGCACTTTTTATTGTTTCAGCGTTTATTAATGGGACCAATTCATCTCTTAAACCTTGGAAAATTATAGCGGGCGGATCAGTCGCATCGGCTAAATTACTAGGAGTAAATTTTTCGAACGCTAAAGCATTTGATAGTGGATCGCCAGGGATTAATCTTGATAGAGGTTCGTGCGTAAAATAAGGATCAGCGAAATTTGGAGGATAAATGGGGATGATTCCCTTAATATTTAAAGCATTGCTAAAGTTTCCAGCGAAATAAGGGTCGTTGTATCCTAATCCTATGACACCTGTCAAATGAGCGCCAGCAGAGCCGCCCATGATAAAAACGGAGTCTAAATTCGCGTTATAAGTGCTTGCAAATGTTGTTTCTAACTGTTTGGTAAAGTATCCTATTTGGTAAACCATATCGTGTAGAGTTAAATTCCCTCTAACATAATCTGGAGTAGGAATAAAATTAGAACCTCCAGCGTCTAACAGACCGTATTGAATATCGAACACTACATATCCTTGAGCTGCAAGATACTTATTGAGTACTAATACGTTTCCTAAGCTTTTATCGCCAAATTGCCAACCCCCTCCGTGAATCTTAATAATTACGCTGTTATTTCCGGGTAATTGTGTCGTTGTAGATTTGGGATAATATACATCGAAATAGAGCTGGAATCCATCGTTGTCGTAGTATTTTACATCAGTTTCTACGTTGCAATCTCTATGTGAAAATCCCAAAAAGTAATTATAAAGGTTAAATTGAGTAGGTAAAAAATAAGAATCTGCACTTGATGGTATCTGTGCTCTCCAATCTTCGCCGTAAGCAACATTGAATTCATTTTCCGCAGTTTGGATTGAAATTGGCGTAGATATTAATGGTAGGGCGTTAAGAAAGGTTAAACATAGCCCAAAAACTAAAATAATTTTTTTCACTAGACTTCTTCGTTTAATTGTAGGGATTAGTTTTATCAAAAGTATCGTTGTAATAAGATATAAAAACATTAGAAAACCAGAAATCTGAGTTATAAAATATGACAAAGAACTCGATATCCCACCTTTAATAGGAATAAGTAATACGATTGTAAAGTAAATTCCAATGATAAATGTTGAAAAACTCAGAATTACGAGGAACAATTTTAGAGATTTCAGTAAGGTCGGTTTATTCAAATTTCCATACACCTCTACTATCAATGTTTAAAAAGGTAGTAAGAGTAAGCTGTAAACTAATCATTTCGATTCCAAAAAATCCAATAATAATCATGAGAAAAGCTATAACGAAAAGAAATCCATCTAAAATGAATGCAGTAAGAATTACACCCCATAAAATCAATAACACTCCGATAATGAATAAAATTATGTTGTAGTAAGTTAATCTATTAAGCTTTTTTCCTATTACAGTAGATTTATTAAGATAGGAATCGTCTATAAGAAGAATTAGGATATTGAGGAGCCAGGACGCGATCAATATAACTCCAAATATATCAAATATGAAAGAATTAACTGAAAAAGAGAAATACATGATTCCAAAGGCACAGCTTAGAATATGCAAAAAGATACCTAATTGGCTAAGGTTTTTCGCTAATTTTTTAGGAATATTGCTTTTTTCAAACATTTTTTTTAAGATTTTTTTTTTAATTTAAATTAAAACTACTTTTGCTTTATTCACTAATAAAACTTTATAAAATGATAAGAAAAAAGAAATAATTCATTATATGCTGATTGAATTTATAATAAATTAGTAGCTTAATCGTTTTTCTGCGATTTCTTCTTTTCGTAATGCTTGCTTGTAATATAATAAGCAATGAACATTACAACGAGAATACCTAAAATTATTAATATCACATTATTAAAATACAAAGATAATTCCTCAATTACTTGAAAATCTAAGGCATCAAGATCAATTGGAGGAGTTAAACCTTGAGATTCAAGCAAAAAGGAACCTAGCCATGAATAAAAGAATGCTCTGGGAATTGAACCGATAAGGGTACCTAAAGAATATTTCTTAACATCTATATCAACTAGCCCACTTGCATAAGATATAGGATCGAAGGCAATAAAAGGTAAAAATCTTGCTATTATTATTGCACCCATGCCATATCTATGAATAAAATCATCAGCCATATCAATACCACTTTTTCCTACAAACTTCTCCGCCAGCGGGCGTCCACCTTTCCTACTAATATAAAAACATAATATAGCTGCTGCCATTGATCCAATAATACCCATTATGCCCCCTATAATTACCCCCCATATTATACCTGCTGCTATAAGAACGATCTCAGAGGGAATTGGAACTAAAAGTCCTTGTATCCCCATTATTAATATAAACAACAGAATTCCTAAAAAACCTAGAGTAAATATGGGATTAACGAACCATTCTACGACTAATGTCAATAATAATGTTTCGCCACCGCCTAAATAAATATACCAGAGCATCCATAATGAAATAACTACTAATGCTACAAATAAGATAATGTATAAAATGGTTTTAAAAGTATACTGTGAAAAATTAAATAGATTTTTGATATATTTCTTTAATTTAAAAGAAAAGGAATCGTTATTTTTATTACGAATTTCTTTATTTTCCATGTTTATCAAATCATTTAATAACTTTTGAGTAATATATGTAATTAAAATTTCTATAAAAATTTGTTTTTTGTTAATAATTCAAAGCAGATTCATAATAATTATGAAAAAACCACATATATTTGCTCACAGAGGAGGAATGGGCAATTGTATAGAAAATACAATTCCTTGCTTTAAAAATGCGGTAAAAATAGGAGTAAGTATAGAGACTGATCTCCAACTTACAAAAGACAATAAGTTAATCTGTTATCACGACCCCCATATAAAAATAGACTCTGAACGATATGATATAAAAAAACTAACTTTGGTTGAATTAAATAATATCAAATTTGAGGATAACCGAGAAATTCCAACCACCTCCGAAGTGTTTAACGCTTTGGCGAATTATGCTAAAGATTTAAGATATAGCTGCGATATTCGAGATATAAAAACGGGATTAAAACTAATAGACATAGCTTCAAAGTTCGACATTCTTGATAAAATTGAAATCACGGAAAGAAACCATAATGTCTTGCTTAAGTTAAGAGATTATAATAAAAAAATAAAGCTGGTTCATACTTTACCTGATAATATTTCGAGTATTAATGACAATATTGTTGATGTCGAAATATTAAAAGATCTAAAAATTGAAGCTATTAACATTCAAAGCTGGAGAGCTAATATAAAGAATTTAAAGCTAATAATTGACTTTGG
>JAUWZT010000183.1 GCA_030615145.1 Promethearchaeota archaeon
CTTTTTAGGTGGAGCTTTTTTAGAAACAGGCTTCTTAATGAGATTGTTTAAGTATAAATCATATTTCTGAGTAATTTTTCCCTTATAGTATGGTAAACCACCTGTCTTCTCCCGAAATTCTTTATTAACTCTCATTTTCCATTTTTGAAATGTTTTCGTTTCACTCCCATTCCATATGGCATTTTTCTTAGTTATTTTCTCATAAGTTTCTACTTCTGATTTGAATATATTTAGTTTTTTAGGGGGTTCAGGTTTTTTTACTTTTTTGGGTGCTTTTGGTTTGAATCTACGCATAATTTCTATTATTTCATGACATTCAAAGACATTTCCTTTATTATCACTAAAATATGGAAGATCAAAACTATCTAAATAAATGGCAAAATCGAAGTAATTAGTATGATCAATCTCAGGACCCATATATTGAGCAATAAAGACGATTACATTCTTAACTTTTGAGATATTGATAATATTTCTTTTATATTCAGAGTATTGATAAAGAGAGATTTTTTCAAAATCAGTGATGGAAGATAATAATTTAATTTGAGCTTTAGATTTAATTTGAACATCATATTCTTCATACCTTTTATTATTAATAATAGCATTGAAAGCAATTAAGGAATATTTTTCTTCTGAATCAAGGGTCATAGTTAAGAGAGCTTTTATAAATTGTTTTATGTGATCCCATTCTGATGCATAAGCAATTCCAATGATTTCTTTGGGTATACTTTCAAACATGGACTAATTACCTAAAAAAAAGAAATATTCTAAAATGTTATCAGTTATAAGCTTTTCCTATACTTATAACAAATAAAACTATTGTTTATTATATATTTGGATAATTTCTAAACTTTACATTGATCAAGTCTCTCAACAAGTCAAATGAAAAATTCCGTCAACATGCTAGAGCTCGTGATCGCTTAATTGAAGAATTTCATCGAGTAATGAAGCCCAAATCAGTATTTAATCTCGATAGTCATCGTTTAACTGAAGATAATATAATATCGACAGTAACTGGACATAGTTTATTTAAAATTTCAAAAAAACTTAAAAAAACATTAGCTTTTGAAAGAATATACAGTGAAGTTAATGAAATTGATTAAATATCAAAAATTGTAATTAGCACCGAAAAATCGAACTATTTTTTGAAAATTTATAAATTTATAAAAAAACAGATTATCTTATACATAGAAAATATGAAAGAAAAATAACCTTAAAGAAAAAGATTTCAAATTTAGAAAGGAGTAAGATATTGGATTATGCCAGATAAATTCGCTTGTGATACTTCAGTAATTTTTAATGGGCAGATTCTTAAATTATTAGAGAATAATGAACTAGGAGAGTGCCCTGAAATTTATATCTCCAATATTGTTATCGCTGAAGTTGAGTATAGAACAAATATTCAAAAAGAAATAGGGTTTTTTGGATTAAATGTATTAAAACAGTTGAGACAACTTCATAATGAAGGAGAGATAAAGCTTCATGTTGTAGGAAAACGGCCAACACGAGAAGAAATAAAAATGAGCCCGGGAGGAGAGCTTGATGCTCTTATAAGAGAATCTGCTCTTCAAAACAATGCCGTACTTATAACAGCAGATCGAATTCAAGGTGATGTAGGAGTTTTTGAGGGATTAGAAGTATTATTCGCATGGGAAAAAAAAGCGTTTAAAGAAAAGGAACCACTTTCACTTAAATTACTAGATTTTTTTGATGAAACCACCATGAGCGTCCATCTTAAACAAGATCTACCACCCTACGCTAAAAAAGGAAGTCCTGGAAACTGGTACCTGCAAAAGATAAGTGAGAACCCCTTAACAACAAAAGATATAGAAGATGTCGCGATGGAGATAATTGAAATGGTAAGGGAGGACGATCGCTCGTTCGTGGAAATAGAGAAATTTGGTGCCGTCGTTGCTCAGTTACGAGAATTTAGAATTGTAATAACGCGCCCTCCGTTTTCTAACGTTGTTGAAATTACTGCTGTCCATCCGCTTGTTAATCTCACATTATCAGATTATTCAATTGATGCTCGATTACATAAAAGATTAGAAAGAGCAGAAGGTATTTTAGTAGCTGGAGCTCCCGGAGCAGGTAAGAGCACATTTTCAGCTGCATTGGCAAACTTTTATTTAGAACAGGGCAAAGTCGTAAAAACATTAGAAAGCGTTCGAGACTTGCAAGTTAAAGCAGAAATTACGCAATATACTAAATTAGAAGGGAGTCTTGAAAATTCTGCAGATATATTACTTTTAGTAAGGCCCGATTTCACAATTTTTGACGAAGTACGCACAACGAAAGATTTTCAAATTTACGCTGATTTTCGCCTTTCTGGTGTAGGGATGGTTGGAGTTGTTCATTCTTCGTCTGCTATAGACGCAATTCAGCGATTTATCGGTCGAATTGAGCTCGGAATGCTTCCTTCAATAATAGACACAATCGTTTTTATTAAGGGTGGAGATATATCCACTGTATTAATCATCAGAATGACGGTAAAAGTTCCACATGGATTTAGAGACAAAGATTTGGCAAGACCCGTAGTGGAAGTTAGAGATTTTAAAACGGATCGTCTTGCTTACGAAATTTATTCGTTCGGTCAAGATATAGTAATTAATCCAATAAATCCAATTGGCCTTAAGGATTCTTTTAAAACCAGAGAGCATTATATAGGGCGACAAATTACTAAAAATAGAAAAGAGGAGCGAATTGAGTTAGATGTTGAAATAAAAAAACAAAAGGTAATATTAAAAGCAAATCCGGAATTTGCCAGTAGTAATATTGTTGTTTTTGCAGACGATCAGGAAATTTTTACAGGGTCATTGAGTCGATCAAGCCTTATAACGCTTTCTCTTTCAAACAAAGAAGGGAGAAAAGTTCTTAAAGAATTCGATAGAAATAAAAAAATTTTTGGAATTTTAAAATAAGACTTTCTTTCAATAAAAATTATCATTCTAATTATTTGGCTAATGCATTTCGGGCTCTTTTTATCTCATCAACTCCGATGACTATCTTGTTATTTTCAGCGAAGTAGATTAGGTCAATATTAACGCCAACATTGCCTATTTTGCGAGCCATCTTCCCACCGGATCCGGGTTTTCCCGCATTATGACCAATATCCATGACAAGCACTTCACGTACAGCACTTACTTTAAAACCTGCTGATTCGAGTACATAACGAGTAACTGTTTCATCTTCAACCAAAATGTGAACGACAGCTCCTTCATTAAGGGGAATTCCACATAATCCTTCAATGTTTATACCATTTTTGCCTAGAACTTCCCCCATATCAGCTAGTGCTCCGGGACGATTTTCCAAAATAACAGCTATATCTTTCATTTTATGTTTTCTCTTATTTTTATTTATTTTATTTATAAATTTGATTCTTGGATGATTTTTTTCTAATGCTTAATTATGTATCTCCGTATTTAAGTTTATTTTTAAATTCCCCTTAAATGCAATAGATTAAAAGAATAGAGAAATATAAATACTCATTCTCATTTATTCGTCAAAACGGCACGAGACTTTTTTAAGTTATCAACTCCAATAACTATTCTGTTATTCTCAGCTAAATAGATTAGATTATTAGATTATACTTTAAAATACCTATTTATAAAGAGATTTTAATCTTGTTCCATCATTTTTTTAACTCTATCAATTATATTAGGAAGAACTTCTCCAATCGACTCAAAAAATCTCAAGTCAGCTTCGTCGTCGTAAGGAGTTTCGCCCATATTTAAAATTATTAATTTTGCGCCATTTCTCCACGCAATTCCAGGCATACTTGCCGCCGGTGTTACAACTAAAGATGAACCAATTACAAAAAATACATCCGCTTTTTCAGATCTTCTCATTGATTCTTCGAGTTCGTCCATTGGTAAAGAATCTCCAAAGTTAACTATACTTGAAATAAGCCTCCCTTCACAATTGGGACATTTTGGCTGATTTTTTCGAATAATTCCAGTCCTATATCCTTGACCCCATTTTTTTTTGTCCCATCCCGCATCTTCAAATGTTAATTTTTTTCCACAATTTAAACATTGCATAAAATATAAATTACCGTGGAGTTCTGCAAATTTTTCGAAAGGAATCCCAGATTTCGCGTGGAGGCCATCTACATTCTGAGAAATTAGGTAATCAAGTTTCCCCATCTTTAACAGTTCCACAATTGCGTAATGACCTTGATTCGGTCGAACTTGGTCCCAAGGAGGGGATTTTGGAGGTGGAAGACCCTTGTCGCGACGAGTCCATACCCCATCTGGTCCACGATAATCCGGTAGACCGCTATCTGTGCTGATCCCGGCACCAGTAAAAAGTACTAAGTTTTTTGATTCGAAAATCCAAGTTGCTGCTAATTCAATTTTTTCTTCTAGTAGTTCCATACAAATAAAATAATTTTTGCAAATAAAAATGTAATTCATTTAGTTCCTTTTACTGTTCTTAGAAAAATAAATTCTAAATATTGACTTGTTTATCTAAATTTATCAGTTACTTTATAAAGGTAAATTCTAATTCATTTTTAGGGAATAATTATTCCTATACCTTTATATTCAAGAAGGTAGAAATATTAAATAGGATAATTTAGGTTGAGTGTATATTGACATATGCGTTAAATTTTAATAAAGATGAGATTACAAGCATTCAAATTGATTACGCAAGAATTAATTTTAAACCAGAACAGCTAAAGTTGATAAAAGCAATAACGAATCTCATTTGTGAGCAAATCTCAATACCTGAACTAGCAATGAGAAGCACTACTTGGTTTGCTTTAAACGAATGGCAAATTAATCATAATATGCCAGTTGCCGAGATCGCTAATTTCTCTATATCTGACAAATTAATAGCTTTTAAGGAAATATTTAACTTTGGTAAAGAACGCTTAAAAGGTATGTTATCGTATCCTAAAGATCAAAGCGAAATATTAATTGATATCGCGTTTGAAAGAGCCTTTAAATTTTATTTGGATTATCTCAACAGAATCCGTAGGTAATATCCCCCGTTTCAAATTTTTAATTTTTTCTCACTTCCAAGGAATTAATTAAATTCTTTAGATTGTCCTCTAAATTGTAGTATTTTATCATCTCATATGCCCCCTCAATATCTTTTAAATCAGATAAATGATGAGTATCACATCCAATTGAAACCATAATACTATTTTTTTTCAATTTATTAAAAAAAATTTCGTATTTCCGAGAGTAAAAACGAGGATAACTCGAATTAAACTCAATTATTATGTTATATTGTTTTAAAAAACCTAACAAAACATTGAAACCACCTAACATAAAAAAAGAAGGATCAAAATGAGCAAGCCCTAATAGGGGAAATTTATTACTTTTACGTCGATCTCTCTTCCAAGTTTCAATTAAGTTTTTAATAAAAGCGATTCCTTCAAGGTTTTCAAGGTATTCAAATAAAATTAAATCGAATTTATTGGCATAGATATTATTTATTATATACCTCTCGGAACTGCTTATATCAATCTCGACTCCCTTAAAAAGATTTAATTTTCTATTTTTTTTTAAAATGTAAGCTTGACAGTGAGAAATTTCTTCTAAATACCTTTCAATTTTATCTAAATTATTAAGTGTGGGTATAATTTTGGATTTCCACGAATTTGAAAAATGGTCAGTAATACAAATATAATCTAAACCTAATTTAATAGCTGTTTTTACAATTTGATTAATATTATTTTTACCATCTGAATAAGTGGTATGTATATGTAAATTTAATTTTGGTAAGCTCATTTTCTCGAAAAAAAATGTTATTAATTAATTCTTGCAAAATTAAATCCCTATAGATTTAAATTCCTTGTTTCGCTGCCACGACAAAATCCCGCAAAAGAAGAGAGATAATCCAAAAGCTATTAGTATCGAAATAAAAAGAACCGTGCCGGATGTACTGGGAATAGAGGTAACGGAAGTACCGATAATAAGAATGATATCTTGGATTGATAATAAATTATTGAATAGAAAATATACTATACTAAAAATAATACCGCACGCAATAAATTGCATAATTGTGATAACTAAATTTGTAAAATGAATTATTTTGGATCTTTTTTTTCCTAAATCAATGATCTGAGCATTACCTATATTAATTGCGACCTTTTCTTTATCCATTTTCTTAACATAAAAATAGGCTAATTCTCTGAGGGGTATTAAGTCGAGAATTACTGTCACAATAGTAAATACACACACGCCAATCAAAATTCTATTTATTGGTATCAAAATTGGGTTTACTTCTGAAAAGTTATTTATCACCCAAATAAACATTCCTAATACGGTTAAAAAGAAGAATTTAATACCAGTTAATGTTAAATTAATTGACGATTTATCTGCAATCGTTAATAAATGAAATGCAATTCCAATAATAAAAATAATCAGCCCTAAAATTAGGGCTTCTATTGAAATGATAACACCCAATATTACGGCAAAGATCAAAAAACAAATGGAAATAAAAATTGGTAAAAACGGAAAAAAAGGCGCTTTGAATGGACGATCTAACTCTTTTCTCGTTCGTCTTAATTTTACGGCAGCATAATTTACAAATGCTAAACCTACGAAGTAAATAAAATTAGTAATTTCTGCAGTAAACCCAATACCAGCGAATAGTACGAATAAAACGACCAAAATAATAGTGATTAATAAACCTAAAGCAGGTATATCTGGCCTTTTTTTCGTTTCCAGAATTTTTTTAGGAATAAACTGATCTCTCGCTAAAGCAGTAATAATGCTGACTGCTGAACCTAACGCGGCATTTATTGCTATTAACGTCGAAATAATAGCAGCAAGAGCCATAAAATAAAACCCAAATGGTCCAAGAACACTTTCAAACACATCGGCTAATAAGACGGGGTTTTCAATTAATTCGGTTGGATTTTCTCCCAAGTTTATCAATGCAATGAAAGAAATCAATAAATATATAATTATTGTCAATAAAATAGCATAAATAATAGTTTTTGGAATATTTTTAGAAGGATTTTTTAAATCGGGATTTAAATACGCTAAATTTGAAGTTATAGAAGTAAATAAAATAAATAACAATAAAAAAGCGGGTATTATACCTTCAAATTTTATTTGAGTAAGAACTATATTTGGATTCGTGAATGGTGTTATTATCAATCCAGATATTATAAAGAACGCAAACATCACAATTAATACGAGTGTAAATATTAATAACACTTTTATTGCGACTTTTTGAGTTCTAAAAATTACTAAACTTGTTAATAGAATAGGTAAAATTGCAATTACCGTAATAAAAGTATTGGAAATTGGAATATTTAATTTAATGAAAACTTCTTTAAATACTGAAGCAAATATTTGCGCTGAAAAGGAACATGTAGCAACATTAGCAATCCATAAAAAAAAGCCAATTATGAACGCTAAGAAGCCCCCAATACCTTCCTTACCGAAGTTGTAAGCACCTCCAGCAATAGGTAAACTAGTTGAAAGTTCAGCGTAATTTAATCCAGTAAAAAATATTAAAATTCCTCCCAAA
>JAUWZT010000169.1 GCA_030615145.1 Promethearchaeota archaeon
AATAAATATACAACAATTATTAAAGGACGCTGAAAGGATTAAATCCTTAGAAATTCAGGGAGCTTCAAATGTAGCAATTAGTGCAATACAATTTTTAAGCGATTACGCGCAAAGAATTGGTGAAACCATTACTTCGGAAGAAATATTTAATAAATTAGTAGAAGCTAAAGCCATCTTATTCCAAACGAGGGCGACTGAGCCCGCCTTGAGAAATGGACTTAATTATATTACGAATCGATTAAAAAAAAAAATAGATTCATTATCAATAAAAGAAATTTTGGAATTAATTACCAGTTGTAAGGATGATTATAAATTATTGATGGAAAATTCAAAACAGAAAATAGCAGAAATAGGTGCAAGGAGAATTCCTGATGTAAGTACGGACGATAACTTCTGTGTAATGACTCATTGCCATTCAAGCATTGTAAATGCTATCCTATTAGAAGCAAAAAGACAAGGGAAAGACCATTTTAAAGTTGTAGCGACAGAAACTCAACCTAGATTACAAGGAAGAAAAACCGTCAGAAAATTACTTGATGCTGGAATTGAAGTTATTCACATAATTGATAGTGCTATGCGTTGGGTTGTTAATCATTATGAAGTTGATTTAATAATTATTGGAGCAGATTCTATTACTTCAGAGGGAACGATTATTAATAAAATTGGTTCTCGGTTGCTGGCATTAGTAGCACATGAAGAACACGTACCTTTCTATGTTGCATCCCCTCTTTTAAAATATAATCCTCAGACTTCCTTTGGTATTTTGGAAAAAATTGAAATGAGAGACTCGAAAGAAGTATGGGAGGACGCTCCAGAGGGTTTAACTATCCTAAATCCTGCTTTTGAGACCGTAAGTAGAAGATATATAGATGGACTTATAACTGAAGCAGGGATCTTCGCAAGTAGCCATGTCCATAATTACTTTGCAAAATTATATCATGATATGTTATAAAACTTAAAAAAAGTTAAATTTTAATTAATTTCTCCATTTTTTGATTGCTTTTTCTAATTCTCCTTTCGTTTTTGCGTGTTCCTCCAATTCAATTCCATTCAAAGTAGCATCAACTGCTTGTCTTATCGCTCTTGCGCCTGCTCTAGTTCCGTCTGGATGTCCATGACATCCTCCTCCGAATTGATACACGATATCATTACCTAAATACTTTATTAAATCAGGGATGTGTAATGGGCTTAGCCCTCCTGAAGCAACGGGTAGAGTAGGTTTGATATCACCCCACTCTTGATCAAGAAGTGTTGTATTGTTTCCTGTAATTTTTGGTTCTGTTATTACTTGATTTGTCTCTAAAACTTCATTTTTATCACCCTCCATTTTTCCAACAATAGTACCCGTATGCAATTGATCCATTCCTATTAATCGCATTATTTTGGCTAAAGACAACATCGTCATTCCGTGTTTTTTATTGCGTGTAAAGGCCGCATGCATAGCTCTATGAGCGTGAATTACGATATTTTTATCATCTAGATAATCTCGAAGTTCTTGTAAAGCTGAGAATCCTACGGTAAATATGTCAACCATTACATATTCTCCACCGTTATTTATTACTGTATTTGCTCTTTCTTCCATTGTGCTTAATTTTGCTGTGATATTGGGCATATAAATTTTTTTTTCACCTGTTTCAGCTTGAGCTCTATCTCGAGCTTTTAAAGATTCCTCAACTCTTTTATCGAATTTATTGAAGACCATACTAGTTAAATTCTCGTCGTCCTTTACTATGTCCAAACCGCCCATCCATGCATCTTCACAAACTTTTGCGTGTTCGATCTCGTTTAAACCTACTTTAGGTTTTACGATTGTTCCTAACAAAGGTCTTTTTTCCACTCCAGTTAATTTTCTAATACCCTTAATCCCGAATTTAGGTCCTTTATATTTACTGACTATATATTTAGGAAAAGTGATATCTATAAGCCTTAAATTATCAATCACCTTCATACCAAAAATATTACCAGCAATAGCGCTAAGAATTTGAGACATGTTATCGGCTTCAAATAATTCCTCAGAATAAGCAATTTTAATAATTTGATTTTGTGGATCTATATAAAAAGCAGATGGTTCAAGGCGTTCAGCAATATCTGCAGACATCGTCAAAATATCTGTCCACGTACCTATTGAACTTTCTTTAGCGATTTCCATGCATGCTTTTTCCAGACTTTCACAATCAACAGCTTTTTCAACGAAATACATAACAACAAGATCATTTTCGTTCGGTTCATAACTTAAATCTACATAATCTACCAAATCATTCCACCATATTCAAAAGTACTTTATGATTATTATGTAGAAAAAGTTCATTTAAATCTTTTTATAAAAATAGTTGAAAGGGTAAAAATAAAAAAAAATTTATAATATCATTAATTATAATATTGAGTGATTAGAATATGAGTGAAGTTGATACTAAAGAATTAATCATAAATATAAAAGACTTAAGCATTTTGAAAGAACAATTTGTTGACGATTTGCAACGATTTCTGGTGGAACAATTACCTCAAATTGAACTCAATCGAAATGGAAACGAATTAGAAATAGTAATGCCACTCAAATTGTCAAAGAGAGCAATTAAATTAAGACTAAAAAAATTTCTGTATCGTAAAAATCTAAATGAAAAATATCGACCAATCTCATATAACACATCAAAGAGCCAAGGTTATATGATAAAAGAAAAAAAAGTGCTTGAATTAACTTATTATTAATTTACTTTTAAAAAACTATTTTAATTTTTAAAATTAATATCTTAAATGTGCCAATAATTAAAGCAATCGTTACCCAATCAGTTAATGATTTAGTAAGGTGTATAAATCTTTCGAGCTTGTTGGAGTTATCTGGGTGGCCTAAACCGGGAAATGTCCATAGAACGAAAAATTTTCCAAATACAAGATTTGAACACTTTTTAGCGGGTATTGCAGCAATCCAACCGAATTTTAAGGGATTTTGTGAAAGAGTATATAACTCTGTAGAAAGTGAAAAAGAAAATTTTAGTTTTATTGAATTAGGTCTTTTTTTTAAGGAATCAGCTAATCAAATGATGAAGTGGCAGTCTGGAGGTAACGTCTTACTGGGACACATTCTTATCTTAGCTCCATTAGCAGCAGCGGCTACAATTTGTTTAAAATTAAATATGAAAAAGATCGAAAATTTCGAATTTATAATTAAAAAGGTTATCGAAGATGCTACAGTTAAAGATACGGTGAATTTATACGACGCTATAAAAATATGTAATCCAGGTGGACTAGGTAAGATAGAAAAGTATGATATTAACGATGAAAATTCATATAAGGATATTATTAATGATAATATAAATCTTAAAAAAATATTTGAACTATCAAAAGAATATGATTTAATAAGCAACGAGTATGCTAGTGGTTTCAATATTATATTAAAAGAAGGCTTACCATATTTTTTTGATACTTATGAGAAATGTAAAGACATAAATAGCACAATTGTCAATACATATTTAAAATTACTGAGCATGCATTTAGATACCTTAATTATTCGGAAAGCGGGTAAGGAAGCTGCGTTGAATGTCTCAAAAATAGCTTTAGATATTATAAAATATGGAGGTATCACTACTAAAAAAGGATTAAATTTGACAGTTAAATTTGATAAAGAACTGCATAAACAGAACGGAAAACTAAACCCAGGTACCATAGCTGATCTAGTTGCTGGAACAATATTTTGTGTTTTAATATTTGGTTTAAAATTTTAAGTTAAGTTAGAAAAAAAAATTATAATAACTTACTAGAAAAGTAAGTTAATAGGAGTGATAATATTGGAGTTTTGCGATGAATGTGGAGGGAATATGATGCTCCCCTCAACGGTTAACGGTAAAAAAGTATTTAAGTGTAAGTGTGGTGCGACAAAACCTTTTACTGAGGAAAAAGCTAATTCATATAGAATAAAAACTAAAATAGAACATTCTATTAGAGAGGAAGTATCAAATCTAACTGAATTTATGAAATGGAAAGAAGAAAATTTAAGAAGCTCCATTAAAAATTTTAAATGTCGAAGATGTGGCTACGATAAAGCTCATTTAGAAACTAGACAAACTAGGAGTGCGGATGAGGGGATGACACATTTTATCACTTGCCTAAAATGTGGTAAGATGATAAAGATTGGAAGCTGAATTAACTTCAATTACATCTTAAAGTTGAATTTCCCTATTTGATTGAAAATTCTCTTTATTATATCTGATTCTACGATATTTTCAAAAAAGCTAACCTGTAATATTTTATCTGCTTTCTTTAAACCTGCGATTATCTGAACCTGATCTGAAGACACTTTTAGTTTCTTTTTTATTAAATTTAACAGTTCTCTATTAGCTTTATTTTGAACGGGTTTCGAACGAAGCAATATTGTTAAGTTAGAGTCAGTTTCAGAACATTGTAAAATTTCTCGTTTTTTAGAATTTGTTTTTACTCTTATCCGCAATAAATACAAATTATTCGATTTTATTTTAATAAAATCCATAATAACTTCAATCAATTTAGATAATTAGAAACCTTTTGTTTTAGTATGTTAAACGATGGGAGTGATAATCTAATTCCGCCTGCTAATTTATGTCCTCCGCCAGTTCCTCCAAGATTCTCTTTAATTACACCAATAACTTTATTTACACCCAATTCATTATTTTCTAAATATTTCCTGGAACATCTAATGCTTAGTTTTACCATTTGAGACTTTTTTTCAAAACCCCCTAAAAACAACATTTTATTTGGCTTTAACAACCCGTTTACGGTAGTAAAACTTGCCGTATCGGACCAATTACTTGGAGGGATTGGACTATTTCCGGCATCTATAAAAATTGCTTTTTCCGTTTCATAGCGAGGTAAATCTTCTGATAGTATTTTCATATTTTTAACTAAACTACTAACATATTCAAAGTAGATTTCTTTAGCATAACGTGTTATTGTTCTTTGCTGTATAATTGAAAGTGCCGCGCTTATATTTTTAAAAGACAAAATATTTAGTAGTAGAGCGTGTTCAAAAGCAAATTTCAATAAACCTTGTTTTTGAGGCAATAAGGCAAAGCGTCCGATATTTAAATTAGTATTATCTATGATTTTTTGGATTTCAGTTTTATCTAAATCAACAACTTTTTTATTTGGATTTATTTGCAATTTGCTTAGAAAAGATTTAATCTTTTGATCATTCTCACCACCAAATCCATTTAAAAAAGGTAAAATACTAAATTTTAAACCGTTTTTTATGGAATCGTGCATTCTTCCGAACAGAATTAATCCTTCTTCATCATAAATAACTTCTTCATCGACCAACTCTTGATAGATCTCCTTATTGAACGATTGAAGCTTTTCCATCGACTTTAATGAATCGCCTGCTATTCCAATAACCGCTAACCAGCCTTGTTTTATTGTAGCAAAATTAATCTTTTTTGCAAACATATAAGCTAAAGTAGCCCCGGATATATGATCAAGTCCGTCAAACCCAAAAATCGTAGGATTAACAAAAAATAAATTTTCTGGAAGCATATCAAAATCTATATCGTCATCTACTTCATGGTGGTCGAGGATGTAAAAATCTTCTTTTCTTTTCTTGATGATCGGGATGAGTTCTGTTAAATTGGAGCCAACATCTGTAAAGATTAATGCCGTCTTATTATTTTGAGCTTTAGGTAAAATTCCACTCAGATAATTTGCCCATGACACAGATCGGTTATAAATAAAGTAATCGTAATTAAAGTTCATTTTATGAAGCAGATTTTGAATAATTTGTAAGCTACTGATGCCATCTGCGTCATTATGTGAAATCGCAATGACATTGTTGTAAAGGTTACGAGAATTATCTTCAAAAAAATCTACAGCAGTATTAAGCTTTTCCAAAAAATTTTTTCGATCTGGTTTTTGAACCATTTATATCATTTTATATTATATTCAAAAATTACTTAAACTAAAATTAAAAAATAACATAGTCCTTTTGGGCGTATTAATGTACATTTAAAAGATGTTATAAATAAGTAAAAATAAATTCTATAAATATATTTGTATCATGTCCAGACATACATGGAAATTGAAGTAAAAATTAAAAATTTAAGAAAAATTAATTAATTTTATTTAATTTTTTGTTATATAATTATTTTTTGAAGTAATAATGATGAACACCAATTACAGGAAATTTCTTATAGTCCTTTTTGTAGTCTTAAGTTCTTTAATTCCATTAATCTTTATGGATGATCTATATAATTATAACTCTTTGGAACATGAAGAATTTAACATAAACATCGATCCGAAAATGCAAATCTTCTCCAAAGACGATTATACCCCAATTCTTGATGCTCCAAGGCAAGGCCTTGGGAACATTACAATAACTAAACTTACTTTTCATGAAGAAGGTATTTTTAATCGATCATATAGATATCCTAACCTCGTCGATGATCTAAATTCTGGCGCGTTAAATATTACCTATTTAGGAACACAATATTTGCAAACTATTGAAATTGCACAGTTCAATAATCTTGATAAGTCTTTACCAGAATCGGATGAAATAACGGTATTGATAAATGAGTCGATTAGCGTCCAATATGATAGTTCTATAGAGGGATCGGAAGGGTATCTAATTTACAGTCCAAGATTGGTTCCACGCGTTCTCAAACAAGTACTTGTACAAAATGAATCTTCTTCGATCATTGAAGAATTAAGCGAAGACGAATACTCCCTTGATTCTGCTGATAATTTAAACTTCGATTATCAAAACTACTTCCAGGATGATTTTCACAATTTTTCTATGTATTTCATTTTTGAATATATTTTGACCGCTTTTGGATGGGAATTAGCTCGAGACCCAAAAAATATCTTAACATTAACGCAACAACAACAAAATTTTAGCCCTTCATTTTATTATAATTTTAACCTAACCGGATTAAGGGATATGGGTATAGTAGCGAACTTTTCTAAGCCCGCGGACAATCTCGTTGTAGAATTAATCGTCAATCCGCTTGATAAGAACCTATTTTACGATCAACAATTAAAAATCAATGATCAAGTGGTTAATGACTTTTTAGAACAAGATAATTCAATAAATGTTACAATCTCAGCTGACGCTAAATTATTTTCTTTAACATTTAAAACGAATTTCACCTTAAGATTTGAAGATTCCGTTGATTACAGCTGGGCTATTGATAGATTAATCGATGGTAGAAACGTAAGGGAAAGAATATACTTTCCTTCTTTAATATCTGGCCCGAAACATATTTATTTAAAAAATGTTACATTAATTGAAAGCACCATTACTGCAGATCAAGTTATCAGCAATAGTTCCTTATTTGGGAGACCTGTTAATATTTACGACGTCATAGTGTCCATTACTCAAGAAACAATAGAGAATAGCTTAATCTTTACTGAGAATGCTGTAAAAAGAAAAGGATTGAGATTAACGATCCCTTATCTCATTATTGGTGAAACAAACCCGTTTTCGTTAAAATATGATGCTACGAACGATCTCGAAATTGTTATTACAGATAACATACGCATGCCTTTAATTGGTTATAGAATTGAATTACTTTATTTTGGAAAAGTATTTGGAACTTATATATCAAATGATTTAACTCAACCTATGGCACCAGCATATTCGAATGAAAATGGAGAGATTTTAATTGAGAATGTTCCTAATGGAAACTACACAGTTAAAATATATCAAGACAATGTAATTATAATGGAAGCTTTAATAAATACATTTAGCGAAGTAAATTATGTAAGTACAAATGTACCATATTTCCCACTTTGGATTCTTATATTTGGAAGTATAAACGGTGCTTTGATACTAATTGGTTTAATCATTTATTTTAATCATAAGAGACGATCTTAAAACAAATTGATTGTAATTTTCATTGATGATATTGAAAATTTCTTACGCTTTTTAGACAAGCGAATAATGGATGAGGTTTTCTACGAATTTAAAGAGATTAAAAACGATACAGATTTATCTTTAGACGTCAAGATTGAGATAATTCTTCACTTTCTTGCTAAAGCTAAG
>JAUWZT010000115.1 GCA_030615145.1 Promethearchaeota archaeon
AATAAATAGTCTTAAATTGATGGATGAGCACGAATTAAAAAACATCGCGTTTCCAGCGATATCCACGGGTATTTTTGGGTATCCTATAGAGAGATGTGCTAAAATTATGATTTCTACTGCGAAGGAATACTTATCTGGAGAAACTCAAATTGAGGAAGTTATTTTTTGTTTATATTCAAAACCAGATTTAGAAGTTTTTAAAAAAGAATTAAATTAATTGTGAAATGCCATACTTTTGAAAATTTGTTGGTAAAGACAATATAATAAGTGTAAAGTTAGATTTTGATTAATTGAAACCAAATTTTTATTTGATTCAAAAGTTAATGAAAAATATTTATTTTTATTTCTTTATTTTTTGTACATCATTGTAGAACAAACTTAAAGCACAGAAAAAAGGATAATTAGATTATAAATAAGAAGTTTTAAAATAAAAAAACGACCTTTTTTACTAGAACAACTTATTTATAATTTTATTAAGCATCAAAAACTTAAAATAAATTAATATAAGAATTAACCTAATATAAGTTAGCTATGGCTGTATTTCGATACATTAAATTTTTTGATGATGTAAGAAAAAATGATGTAGATATTGTCGGAGGAAAAAACGCGTCCTTAGGAGAACTTTTATCGTTTGGTATTCCAGTTCCACTAGGTTTTGCTGTCACTGCTAAAGCTTACGATTACATTCTAGAAACTAATTACTTTTGAATTAAAGACGAGGAGATAACTCTAAAAGAATACATTAAGCGGGATATCAACAAGATTTCTAAAGAGCTTAAAAAAGAGGATATAAAATCAATTCAAAAAGTTGATAAATTTTGCGCTGATATCCGGTATGTCATCGAACAAGCAAAAATCCCCGACAGTTTAGCTGATGAGATAATAGAAGCTTACCATAACTTGATCGAGCGAATTGGAGGTGAAAGCACTTTTGCCATAAGAAGCTCAGCGACAGCAGAGGATTTACCTGATGCCTCGTTTGCGGGTCAACAAGATACGCACCTCAATATTTCGGGAGAAAATCAAATTTTAGAATATATACTTAAAGATATGGCTTCTATTTTTACGACAAGAGCAACTATGTATCGAGAGAGAGCTGGGTTTGACCATTTTTCCGTTAAACTTAGCGTTGGCGTGCAAGAGATTGCTGGAGGATTGGAAGGAGTAAAAACATCGGGCGTTATGTTTACAGAAGACCCCGATTCGGGAAATCCTAACGTAATAACTATTAGAGGCACTTGGGGGCTTGGAGAACTTATAGTTCAAGGAGTAGAAAAGGGAGATGAGTTCATTGTCTTTAAACACGATCCAAATTTAACAATAATTAGTCGGGATTTAGTAAAAAAGGAACAAATGATGGTTTTTGACAAACAGAAAGGTGGTACAATTACCCTCCCTGTTGAATTAGAAAGACAAAAAAAATATTGTTTAAATGACGAGCAAGTTAAAATTCTAACAAGATATGCCATCAAAATTAGAAGTCATTACAACCAACCAATGGATATTGAATGGGCCTTAGGAAATAATGGTAAAATTTACATCGTTCAAGCACGACCTGAAACGGTCCACTCACAAAAAGGGGATACTGAAGAAATTTTTTATTTATTAGAAAATCCAAAAAAATTAACTGTAGACGGTTATTTAGTTGAAAATACAGGAACCGCAATAGGACGTCGAATTGGCTATGGTAAAGTCAAAGTAATCGAATCTATTAACAACGCTCATTTACTAGAAGAAGGAGATATTTTAATTACCGAAGAAACTAACCCTGACTGGACGTCGTATATGCAAAACTTAGGAGGCGTAATAACTGAACGAGGTGGTCCAACATGTCATGCGGCAATCGTCTCCAGAGAATTAAATATCGCATCGATAGTAGGAGCAGATGATATTGTCGAAATTATTAAAGAAAAACAACGTGATGGTCTCGAAAGCGTTACCATTGATTGCAGCGAAGGGGAACCTCGAATCTGGCTTAAAGAAGTAGAATACGATTTCGATACGATCGAATTCGCACAACTTCCGAACACAAAAACCCAAGTTTTAGTTAACTTAGGAATTCCCAAGGGTGCTTTATCTTCCGGAAAGTATCCTGATGGCACCGGTTTAGCAAGGTTAGAATTTATAATTAACGACGAAATTCAAATTCACCCAAATGCGTTAATAGATTTTGACGCTTTAGTAATGAGATATGATGTCTTATTGGAACAAAGAAAAAGGATTGAGAACATTAAGAAAAGCGATTTACATCGTAAAGATGCCTTCAATCAAGAAATTAGAAAATTAAAACAAACGATAGATAAGATAAGAGAATCAACTATTGGTTATTCCGACAAGGAAGATTTTTATGTAGAGAAATTAGCGGAAGGTATTGCGACTATAGCTGCGGGGGTTTGGAAAGAATTACAAGACGGGAGCATTGCTCCGTGTATAGTAAGGCTTTCTGACTTTAAGACAAATGAGTATAGGAACCTTCTTGGGGGTTGGATTTACGAAAGCGATGAAAATAATCCCCTTTTGGGCTTCAGAGGTTGCTCACGTTATACTTCAAATGACTTTCAAGGTGCTTTTATACTAGAATTAAGAGCAATTAAGAAAGCGAGAGAATGGGGACTTATTAACATCGTACCAATGTTGCCATTTTGCCGTTCTCCTGAAGAATGCAAACAGATTATAGAGATTATGGAAAGCGAGGGCTTAGTTCGAGGTCAGGATGGGCTAAAGGTTTATGTTATGGCTGAAATACCTTCAAATATTATATGTGCTGATTTATTCTGCAAATATGTCGACGGATTTTCTATAGGATCAAATGACCTAACAATGCTCACGTATGGTGTTGATAGAGACGAAGCAAAGCTAATTCCAATCGCAAAAAGGTATTCTTATCATACAAATAGTGAGGCTATGCGACGATTAATAAGTCATCTAATTAAAACAGCACACGAACATGGTAAAAAAGTCGGTATTTGTGGACAAGCACCAAGCGACGATCCAGAATTCTTAAGATTCCTTATTCAAAATGGCATTGACTCGATATCATTAAACTTTGATACATATGCTCGAGGTAGAATAAATACTTGGAGAACTGAAATAATTGAAGCGAAATTATCTGAAGAAAACAGAGCGAAAACGTATCAATTTTTAGATAAATGTGATATACTAATCGAAAAGATTAGGACTCCCCGAGGAAAATTAAGAAATATGTTACGAAAACAAAGAAAAGAAATTGATACGAAATTAAAAGAAATCACCGAAAAATTTGATAATACATTTGAAGTTGTATCTAAAATTTCATACGATTTTATTAAAGAACTTAATCGAGGTGAAATTAAAACTTTTAACGAACTGTACAACAAATTCAATAAACAAATTGAAGAGCTAGAAGAACTATTCCCAAAACTTACTAAAAAAATACGAGAATTTGGAATATTTTGATCTTTGAATAATAATTTAAAACAATTATTTAAACTATTTCTTAAAATCAAAAAAATTAAATTTCAATTAATATTTAAAAAAGTTAAGTATCTGAGTTTTTCAAATTAATTTTACGCTTAAAATAAAAATATTGGTGAGCTATTTTTGCCAAGAGGAAAGGAATTTACTGAAGATATACTTGAAACCTTTAAAAATGTTGAGTTTCTTTTAAATGGAATGATTAACGACCGAGGTGTTCCGAGAAATATAAAGCGTGTCGCTCAAAAAGGAATTGACGATCTACAACGTGATGATGATACACCTGCGGTTCTTGCAAGTAATGTTATGTATATGATTAATGATTTAGCACAAGACGCTAACATTCCCTTTCATAGTCGTACAACTATATACCGGATAATCTCCTTGCTTGAAAATATTAAAGATTAAAAATTTAAGGATACCTTAATTATAATTCTTTTTCATTATTATTACCAAATTAATCCCAAATCTCAACTATTACTAATATTGGTGCTGAGAAGACGGTCTAGCGTGGTATGGTTCTGGGGTTCTCTGATTTCAGCGTAAACCTCGGTTCGGAACTGAGCGGTTGGAGGTTAAATTCCCCCCTTTCCCACTTCTTTGAATTACTCATTAAAAAAAAAGTCATTAACTCATGACTCTATCAATATTAAAATTGAAAACCGTTAATATTTATATTTTTCAATAATAATTATATTAAGAAATCAAGTATTAATCGATAATAGTTACTTTAATATCTCACTAAAATGGAGACAAAATTAATTAGTGGAATTTTATACACTGAGATGGACGACGAGGTTGGTCCTAATCCTATAGTTTTATTAGGAGATATACCCCAATCTAATAGACTTTACATAGGAATTAAAACAATCACTGTTCTTTCAGGAGAAGGAGGACTTATTCCAAAAACCTTAGTTATACTTCCTTTTCCCTCGTTGAATTTCAAAGGGTTAATAAAATTTATTAGATGGGATGATGAGTCGAGACGCGGAGGAATAGGTCAAGGAGCTATAACATTGCTATTTAAAGAATTTGACGATGTCATTTTTTATAAATATTTAAGTTATCTTGATCCCCCATTCGATGAAGCTGCTAATAAAGTCGCGAATCTACAAAAATCTTACGCTCCACGAGAGAAGTATGTGGATGTGTTGACTAAACTTTCCATTACCACGACACAATTTTTACAAGAATTAAAAGATAAAGAAATTAAGGACGCGAACGCGAAAGCTTTCCCTGAGCAACAAATAAAAAATGCAAATCTAGTAGATTACAAGTTTAAAATCATTATTTGTGGCGACCCTTCTGTCGGTAAAACGTCCCTAATATTAAAGTTTACTGAAAATGCTTTTAGAAGACATTACATTCCAACACTTGGCGTTCACGTTTCAGACAAAATATTTAAAGTAAAAGACTCCTACATCCAGCTCGTGTTATGGGATATTGCAGGTCAAACTAAATTTGAAAAAATGAGACAACAATTTTATTTGGGCTCTGACGGTTTATTTCTTATTTTTGATTTATCAAATACTAATTCGTTAGAAAGCGTTTCTAATTGGTTTAACGACATTCAAAAGCAACTAGAAGGAAGGCCAGAATTGTTAGGTTACATTATTGGAAATAAAAAAGATTTAGCTAAATACATCAAGATCACATCAGAAAAAGGCTCAAAGTTAGCTAAATCCCTAAACTTGGGATATATTGAAACTAGCGCCTTAACAGGCGAAAACGTTGAATACGCGTTCTACACTTTAGCTGAATCGCTTTATAATTTAGTGCAATAATTCTTTTTAACTTTCTTTTGATCAATTTTTTACAATAAAAATCTTTTTATCTTTTATAATACATAACTTTCGATGGCTTTATTAATAGCATTTATCAATAAGTTTATAGCAAAAGGTTTGCTTATAAAAAAGAACGCTCCAATAGATATAGCCTCTTCTTTAACGCTATCATCGGCGCTTATAAATATAATTTTTACCCTATTATCAATTTGTAATATTAACTTTGACGCCTCAATCCCGCTCATTTCGGGCATTCGCTGGTCCATTAAAATAATTTTAGGCTTGTTTGAAAACGATTTGAACATAGAAACTGCTTCCTTTCCGTTGTTGGCAATATCCACCACCTCAAAACCGCCTATAGTTAGAACTTGTTCGTAGAAGAATTGAAGCGAAGGTTCGTCGTCAACGATAAACACTTTTTCTATTTTAATCAACCTCAGGAATTAATAATACGAAATTACTTCCTTTCGAACGGTCTCCCTTAACTCTATCTTCGACCCATATCTTTCCGTTATAAGTTTCGATAATTCCTCGCACAAGCGACAATCCTAAACCCATTCCATAAACACCCTTTTCTTTGCTGTACCCTCTCTGAAAGATTTCTTCTTTCATAGAATCTGCCACTCCAAAACCGTTATCCAGGAATTCTATTTTAAGGTAATTTATGCCTACTCTTCGTTCTCTTAAAATTCTAACGGTAATTTCTATTATTAAATTCTTGTTATGTCTTATTGCGTTAATTAAAATGTTTTCAAAAACGTCTTCTAAAAAATCGTTGGCTTTAATAAAGAGTTTTTCTCCAAAAGAATCGACTCGAAAGTCCAGATTTTTATCCTTATAAGATTTTTTCATGAAAGAAACCGTATTTTTTAAAACTTTAAGAATTTCAATTTTCTCTAAACTTCGTCCCGCCTCTTCAAGTTTAGAGAGTTTTCGCACGTTTGAAACTAGCTTTGCCCCTCTAATGACTTGTTCTTTGATTATTTCAGCGTTTAATTTTAATTCACCGATTTTATTAGGGTTATCTAGAATTAATTGACTGATTTGCGTTCCAGACAAAATACTTTGTAGTATGTTGTTAATATCGTGCGCGAATATGTCTTTATAGAACTCTGCTCGATTGTACGCTTCTCGATATTTTTCTTCCGATTCTTTTAATTTTTGTCCTGATTTTTTGCGTTCTGTAATATCTGTTATAATATGCACTGCTCCAATGAGGGTTCCCTCATCATTAATAACGGGATCAACCGAGATATCACACCACCTATCTCCTATTTGAGCGATAGAGGATTCTTTGTGACCGCTCTCAATCATACGCACCATTGGACACCATTCTACTGGTTCGTTTGTACCATGCATAATCTCACAACATGAGTGCCCAATTATTTCTTCATATTTCTCCTTTCCCAAGACATCTAACGTAGCTTTATTACACTGGAGAAATTTTTTTTCTATATCTAGTAGAAAAACAGATTCACTCATGGCATCAAATGTTGTTCGCCATTGATGAGCAATTTTTTTTAAATTTTCTTCTGCTTTTTTAATTTCACTTATATCTCGAAAAATTTCTAATTTTGAAATACTCCCATCTGGATTTTTCAAAGGTGTATCAATAAGATCGTAAGTTTTTTGGTTTTTGGATGAAAACCATTCCCATCTTACCGTTTTTCCTTGAAATACTTCTTTATTTTTGCACCACGGACAAATTTCTTTAAGATCGTGAAAATATTTGAAACACTTTATTCCTTCGAATTGTCCAAATTCCTTAGTAAGGCTTGGATTTACATATTCGATATCATAATTTTGATCTACGATATAAACTCCATCTTCCATAGAATTTAAAATGTTTAAGAAGTTATCCCGCTCAAGTTGTAATTCCCTCTCCGCTTGCTTGCGTTCGGTAATGTCAATAGCGGCACCTTCAATACGATCTTCTTTTTCAAACATTCGAGCAGAGATGCTCAACCAAATGGGAGTACTATCTCTTTTGGTGACATGTATTTCATAATTCTTAACTTCTTTATTATCACGGATTTCTTCTAACATTTCACTCCGCGCATTTGGATCAATATAATGCTCAATAGTATTATAATTTGCTAAACATTCCTCTCGCGAATCATATCCAAATAATTTAGCAAAAGTATCATTACATTCTAAAATTTTGCCATCATTTATTCTTGACCAATATAACCCTACTTGTGCGTTATCAAATAAATATCGATATTTTGTTTCGGATTCTATTAAATTTTGCTCTGTTAACTTTCTTTGAGTGATATTATTCAAAAATGCGAATGTGCCATCATAATTTCCCTCAACATCAAAGATAGGAGATGCTCTTATTCTTAAATAAACTTTTTTACCGTTTTTATGAATCATTTCAGAATCTCTCTCTTCTGAAATACCTTTTTTGCGTCTTTCAAGATTTATTTTAGTATTTTTTATTTCTTTTTCATTCATAAATAAAAATAAAGATTTTCCAATCATTTCTTCTGTAGTATATCCTAACATTTTCGCCATACTTGGATTTATTAAAACATTATTGACATTTGAATCTATAACCCATACTCCTTCTAATGAATTTTCTATCAAATAACGATATTTTTCCTCAGATATATCAATTCTATGCTTTAGCTTTATAGTCAATGCTTTTAATTCTTTTTCAGATTCTTTCAATCTGTCTAAGACTTCCTTTTTTTCCGTAACGTCTTCTGTATGAACAATAACTAAATCTGGGGGGATGAAACCATACTTTACAGAAAGATATTTTTCTTCTCCCGTAGACATGAAATCGTACTTCTTTTCTCTGAAAATACTTACATGATCGTTAGCACAGCGATATAATTCTTCTAAGATTTCTGGTTGATTCTTATACATTTCTGAAGCTTTAGTACCTACATAATTCTTTATCATACCTTTAGTTAATTTATCAGCAGCAGTGTTATAATCAATTAAAATTAAATCTTCATCCACCTTTTGCCATGAATATGTAGGAATAGGGATTCCTTTAAATAATGCTTTAAATCGTTTTTTTGAAGCTTTCGTTTTATTTATCATATTCCTAACTTTACATTATTTTTACACTATTTGGTTCTTTTCTTTATTGGCAAAATGTTCTTTAAGCTTTTTTAAATGAGTAAAATTGTCATTTTAATATTAAATATATGAGGAAAAAACTTGTATTTAAATATTATTATATATATTTTTTGAAGCTTTCGTTTTATTTATCATATTCCTCACTTTACATTATTTTTACACTATTATGTTCTTTTCTTTATTGGCAAAATGTTCTTTAAGCTTTTTTAAATGAGTAAGATTATCATTTTAATATTAAATATATGAGGAAAAAACTTGTATTTAAATATTATTACATATATTTTTTGACACACAAATAAACCATAAAAGCATTATTCGTGAAAGATTAATTTCACGAATGTTTTAACATACACTAATAATATTTAGAATTAGTTCTACATATTATGGCTTAAACTTTTAATTTGGTTTCTATAATTATTATAGAAACTTCAATTTATTTCATCCTAAACCTGCTATTTCTTTAAATTTGGGAGGTTCGTCTCCTTCATCAACAGCTGAGATTTTAAAATCTACTCCATATTTATCTCGAATTTTTGGTGCTTTTTGAGTTGCTATAAACTTCATTCTTATAGTTGCATTGCTGCCATGCCAAATCCAAATCTCTTTATCTATTGGATCCACAATTATGTAAATAGAATTTAAGTCTAATAGTGCATGTATGGGGCTATCTTCAATTTCTATTGCCGCGAAATCTTCTTTTTCTTCGTCTATTTTAAATAGTAGAAACTGTTTTTCCAACATACTCATGATCTAATTAATTTAGTAATTCAATTTTATTGCTAAAAATATCGATTCAATTGAATTCGTTCTAATGATTTAATATGCAATTTTAGTTTTTAAGCTTTTTCTATGAAAATATACAATACCTAAATTTATCTTGAATTAATTTACTTTAAATTAAAACTTAAAACTATAAATAAAAAAACGGGTTAATTATTGATCATATTATTATTTTTATAGGATAAAGAATAGAAGTCATATCAAATAAATCAGGTGAATAAAATATCTCAACAAAGTGTTGATTACGATGTTAGCATAGTTGGTGGAGGTCCAGGTGGATCTACTGCGGGTTATTTGTTAAAGAGACTTGGACTCAATGTACAGATAATCGATAAAGATATATTTCCTCGACAAAAGCTATGTGGAGGCATCCTTACTTTTAAAACTTTTAAGCTATTAAAGAGAGTATTCGGTGAAACGGTAGAATCACTTCTGGATAAACACATTATAAATTTTTCAACGAATCGTTTTGAAATTAATTATAAAGTAAAAAGGATTATGTCAAACAATATTTCCCAGTTTCCTTTTTATTTAGTGGACAGGAAAGTATATGATAATTTCCTTTTGGACAAGGCGAAGGAAGCAGGTGTAGATGTAATCGAAGGAGATAAAGTCGAGAAGGTAAATTTAAACACTTGTGAAATAAGTTTATCGAAAGGTGATAAATTCAAATCAAATTTTATCATAGGTGCTGATGGAGCTAATAGCATAGTAAAGCAAGAATTTATCCGTAATCGAATAATTAGAAAAGAGCAATGGAATTATAATTTAGCTACAGGACTTGAGTGTTTTATCGATAGAAAGGATATAGATAAAAATCTTTTTAATTATCCTATGATTTCATTTGGGTTTTTAAAATATGGATATAATTGGTTGTTTCCAAATAAAGATAAAGTAATTCTTGGCGTTGGAGGTCTCATTAGAAAAAATAAAGGCTATTTTAAAAAAGCGTTGCACAATTTCATATCTGCGTTGGGTATAAATCCAGAAGTTGTTTCCGAAATATCTGGGCACCCCATCCCCTATGGAAATTTCAAGGTCACTCCTATTTATAAAAATAAAGTAATTTTAATAGGTGATGCAGCGGGTATCGCTGACCCGTTTTGGGGCGAGGGAATATATTACTCACAAAAGACCGCTGAATTCGCCTCTTACGCAATTTTAAAAAACCTGCAAAACATAAAAAAAACTACCACATTCTATTTACATTTATTAACTAAATATCTTTATTCGGAGTTTAAATACACGCTGAAATTAAGATGGGTTATTTTTAATCAAGTTAATGCTCTATTAAAGTACTATCCCACGCATTTATTGTTAAAAATGATGAGAGAAAAATTAATAGAAGTAACACAAGGGATTAGATCTTATAGGTGGTTTCGATTAAAAGATTTCTTCTAACTTGGAGCGTTCTACTATTAATAAGTAATAATCAGTACTTGACTAAATAAATAAAAAATTACTCTTATTCCTTAATTCCTTCGTTTTCTTTTAGCACTTCTGAAGTACTTTTCTTTTCTTCAATGGCTAAAAATGTTCGATTTGCCAAAATTGTCTAAATCGTCTTTACTAAATTTTAAATTATATTCAGCACGTTCGAAAGCGTCACTACAATTTTCTTTCCATTATATCGGGGGCAACGGATATCTGTCATTTTTCAATTACCGATCACATTCTTTATAAATAATAATATCTTAATATTTAAAAGATATCTTTAAGAAAATTAAAGAGAGTGGTGTAAATCAATGCAGAAATCAAAAAAAAAATCAAAAAAAAAAAGATTTTGCTGATTATTCTACTTATTTCAATGTTTATCGTAATTCCAAATTTGTTAATAAGTATACAGAGAGATATCGAAATTCTCAATGACGAAAAGAATCCTAACATGATTATTAATACA
>JAUWZT010000156.1 GCA_030615145.1 Promethearchaeota archaeon
TAACAATTGGAGAAGAAATGGTAGGAAAAAGAGGAAAAAGTAAGGATTTAGTCGAAATTGGCGAAGAAGATCGCAGTCGAACAATTTTAGAACTGGATTTTAAATACTTTTATTGTTTGATCTGTGACCGCCAAGATTTGCGAATCATTTTTATTCTTACCGAAAGAGCTTCTGACCGATTGAAAAAGCAGATTTCTGATTTGTCTTTAGGAGCAATGTTGGAACTTTCAGAACAAATAGAGAATTGGGATGGCGCTATCCATGAATTTGAATCCATGTTTCCCCCAATTATCAATAATTACGTAGAATTATACTTTAAAGAAACATTTAAGATAAATAACGCAGAATTTATCGCTAAAGTGAGAAAAGCAGGTGAATTAAATTCGATGGAAACCCGTATTTTAAATGTTCTCTATTCGATTGCTAAAAGTAAAAAAGAGTTTTACTTGGAGTCTATATTTGAAATTATACACGAAAAAAATAAAGATATTATTATAGATGGCATTGAAACATTGATAAATAAGCAAGTTATTATACCATCAACAAAATAAATTAGGAGCTATTTTTTATTTATTTTTTCTTAAATTAATTATGAATAATACAAATGATTTAAGGTTAAGATTTGAATGCATACATTGTAGTGAATGTTGTACTGATTTAGACACTTTAGTTAATACCACTTATTCAGATATTATTCGCATCAAAAATGGTTTAAACTTAAATTTAGACGAAATAATTGAAATTCTAGGGTTCTATATTTTTGATAAAAAACCTACCACAAAGGAAATTAGTAGGATGGTTGTTCCACCTATCGAAACGGAAAGAGGTTTAGCGTTTATCGGGCTTAAAAAAAGAAATGGTCAATGTTACTTTTACGATGAGACAAAAAAGAGGTGTTCAATTTACGATTTCAGACCTAACTTTTGTAGGACATTTCCATTTACCTTTAAACTCTTAATTGATAAAGAAAATCCAAAAAAAAGCGAGATAGAAATATTCTACACCGAAAAAGGACTTAAATATTGTCAAGGAATAGGGGAAAGCGCTCCATTTATTGATAATGACAACTGGATTCAAATAGGTCAAAAGGTCATCCAAGATTTAACCAAAAATAATATACTAATTAAAGAATGGAATAAGGGAGTAAAAGAGAGTAAAATATCTCCTTCAGTTAGAAATTTTATATTAACAATTTTTAATTTAGAGTAACGAAATCTAATCTAAATGTTAAATTTTTAAACATATTGCGAGAGTGCTAACATTGCCCAAAAAAGCATGCGAAGCTCAATTTTAAGCGCTAACTTACCAGTTTTCCAATTAAAATAATTGTTGTCGAATGTATTTTTAAATACGCTTAAATTTTGATTTAAGAAATTTAATAAATTGGAAATAGGATTTAACTCCGTGTTGTTTGAGTTTAACATTCTAAAAATTAATAAAGCTCTAGATGATTCAGTAATGCTGCCATTAATAGAGCCGTTAGGTAGCATCCTTTGTTTTAGTTCGTCCAAATATAAAACTTTCAAATTGCTAAAATCTACTCTAGAATCTAATAATCTTAATAGTGCTAAATAGAAAAATATATCTGAAGATGGTTTAAAATCGTCTAAATTGAATAGATCAAGATTAACTAACGGTTTAATCAAATAACTTTTGTCAGTTATAATCCCTCCATTATTTTCTAACAATCTTAAACTTAAAACAGTAAAAAAATTTAGAGTCAACTTTTCAGGCATGAATTTCGAGATTTCTCGTTCGAGAAACATCTCAATGTCTAATAAGTCAATTATACCAGAATTATTCAGTAAATCTATTTCAGTTAGAATAGACAGCCCATAAAACATACTAACTGGGTTTGGGATATGGTACTTTCCTGTACTAAAAACTCTTCCACTAACAAATTCACTTACAATATTTATAACATCATTAGCTTCAAGAGGACTCTCCACTCCTAACATTTTAAAAATACTAATGGTATAAAAGAGATTTTCCAAATCTAAAAGTTCTTGAGAAAATTTTAAAACCTCACTTAATTGGTTTATATCGATTCCAATTTTTTCAACAATAGATTGGCTTAATTTAGGGAAGGTTACAAAATATTCTAAAAAGGATTGTGTTTTTCCCGTATTAAGTTGGATTTGTTCTTGAATTCGATTTACAGGTTGTTTTAAAGCGTTTATGTTACCCATACGAGCTTCTTGTAGCATTTTCAATATATCTGCTTCAGATTTCGCGTCCATAGACTCTTTCATTTCGAAACTAGTTAATTTAAAAGTTAAGTTTGACGAATCGAAGTACTTCCATATTTCGGTAATGAAAAATTTAAAACGGTTTTTAGCATCTTCCGATATCTGAATTTCATTTTTGAACTGATTCAATTTATTAAGAAATTCACGAGGTAATAAATCGAAAAGATCGAGGTTTTCCATTTTAATTTTATCAATGTTAGTCAAATATTCGATGAAAATAACAAATAGGTGCCTATTAACGTAATCTTTTAAACCTAGTTGTAAAAAGGAATTATAATTAGAATACATATTTCTATTTTCTTCAAAGTTTTTTCGAAATAGCTCTTTATCAGATGAAAGGTTATCTGTAGAAACGCCTATAGAAGTTAATGCGGAATTTGTAGCATTTATCATCGCATTTATAGTTTTTATTATAATTTCTTCCGGTTCAGTATTGATGTTTAACATAATATTAACTTTTTTTGAAATTAGGAGATCATTAATGTATGACAAGCATTTCTCATAAGATTCATTGATCTCATCTTTCATTTGATCAATAAACTTTTCCACAATTTTTAAAATATCATCCATATTTTAACCGCTTAGTTGCTATTGCTCGCAATTTAAATAGTTTAAATTGACATTCGTGTCCAGAAAGCAAATATTATGTTATTGTTTAATTATTTAATTGGATAATTTTTATTTTTTTATATTATTTTTATTTAAAATTTGAAAAAACCCAATAAAACAATTAATAAAATTTTTTAAATTAAAAATTAGTAATAATTTGATCGATGGAAAAGGACTTATACAATTTTATAGCAACAGACTTTAGCCAGAAAAAATCAAAGCCTTGGAAAGATTTAGAAACATTTGTAAAGGAGATAAAAGAAAAAGAAATTTCTTTTACAGGCTACAATCTTGACTTAGGATGTGCAAATGGTAGAAATTTTAGCGTGTTCACACAACCTAATAATAGATTAATTGGAGTTGATAATTATTTCGAATTTTTAAAGATTGCAAAAGATCATCTAAAATCTGATAATAATCTTCCCAAAAATAGTTCGAATTTCATCCAATTAATACTAAGCGATATCTTATTTTTACCAATACGACCTAATGTTATTCAAAACATTTTTTCAATCGCTACTATACATCATATTAAAGACAAAACTCGACGTAATTACGCAATTTCGCAATTTAACTGTTTGTTAAGAAATAAGGGATATTTTTTGTTTACAGTGTGGAGAAAGTACCAAAAAAATTATAGAAGTTATTTTATAAAGGACAAAATCAAAAGGCTTTTTAATCCAAAATATAGAAAAATTCAAATTCATCTTGGATTGAATGAATACGGAGATAAATTCGTCCCTTGGACTTTATCCGCTGAAAAAAAAACCTACAATCGATTTTATCACTTTTTCTCTAACAAAGAAATAAAGAAATTATTAAAGGAATATATCATCCTAGAATTTAAAAAGATGGGTGGTCCAAATAAGAAGGATAACTTCTTCATATTAGCTCAAAAAGCAATTAAATAAAAGCTTATGAAATTCCAGATTTATTCATGGCAAATAAACGTGTTATATGATTTAATAACGAACGGTTTGAAATTATCATAAAATTTGTCAATAATATTTGTATGTAAATTAATTAATCGTTCTGTTATATCGCAATAGAAAATTCCGTGAATACATTTTTCTCGGTAGTATCTCTTTCTCATCATTTTAGTACGCTGTCCGTACCAAAAAGTAAATTCGTGACTCATTAACCAAGTATTTTCTTTAGAGGTAACCACAAATCCGATTGCATTATATAACTCTATTGACTGCTGCACTTCCTTGGCGTAGTAGAATCCATCTCTTTCTTTTTTTTCCCAAAGAATTTCCATTTTAGCATTAGAACCATAAATCTCGTCGTAATCATTTTGAGAGTGTAATGTTAAATTTCCTTCGTTTTTATCTCCATTAAATTCTACTTCTCTAAACCAAATAGGCAACTTAGGAACAAGGATTTTAGCTTCAAGCTTCTCATAGCTGTAATAATTGTATTCCATTCAATCGTCACCAGGTTATAGATAATTTCTGTAATTTGTTATAAAATAATTTGATATACCATCTAAATAGTTTTGATAAATAAAAATCTTTATTTTCCCTATTGAATAAACATTTAAGAATATTGCATAAAAAAAATTAATTAAAATTTATGCATTTAAAAAGGTGAAGGCATAGAAGTTTATTGCTTTTAGCGCTATTTCAGCATTTCTTTTCCTTCGTCGCACCACTTACTTATTCTTTCTTCTGAAAGTCCTTTGATTAAGGCTGCTAGTTCTCCTGGATTTTCTTTAATGAGTTCTTCAACACAACTTACTCCAAGTTCCTCTAGTTTTTTAGCAGCAGCAGGCCCTAAACCTGTTAAAGAAATCAATTTTGTCTTTTCAGATTTTAACTTTTCTTTCTTTTCTTTCTTCTCTTTCTTTGCGGGTGTTACTGCTACTTTTTCTAATTCTTTCTTTGGAGGAGGTGCTTTTTTAGCGATCTTAGGTTTTTGTTCGGTTTTTTCTACTTTAGCTGGCTTTTTTCTCACTTTTTCTACTTTTGGTTTGAAAGTCGTTCTTTTCTTTTCTTTGAACACATAAGGCTTCTTCTTTTTAACTTTCTTGCTAACTGTTTTTAATTTTTTTAGCTGTTCAATGTTAAGATCGTGCTTAGAATTCCTAAAATAATCAACATTTATGTTTAAAGCTCTTAATAATTCAGGTGTTTTTCCAGCTTCTTTTATTTCTGGCAAGGAAAACCCTTTAGCTTCACGTCTATGAGCGTCTTTTGCGGGAGAAATTACTACTGCCACTATATTTTTATTATTTTCCATGATCTAAGTACCACTAAATTGATAATAAAGTAATTTAGATAAAAATAGAAACCTTTTATTTTTTTCTATTTGAGTGTTTAACTTATTATTTAGTGATAACTCGAAGAACATTACACTTTTAATTATAAAGAAATTCTATAGAAAAATACTTTTTAAAGTTTAATTATGTCTAATTGCTCTAATCTTTTTAAAACTTCGTTCACACTGTTCCGCGTTTTGCCTAAATCCCTTGCGATTCTTAGCGGTGAGGACTTACCAGTGCATTTTAAAGCAACTTGAAAATCATATTCGTTAATCATGCCCATTGCCAAGATCTTTTCCATAACATTTTTTACGACAAGCAATTTTGGAAAAACCTCTGCTATCGTTCCTCCACGAGTCAAATTTTCGATATCAGCAATAAATGTTTGAAATCTAGATTTCTCTGAAGTTGTTCTAAAGATTTTTATATCTGATTGGTGTTTTTTCCAAAATCTATTGGTGATTTTTTTATTTACTTCAATTAATTTATCTACATCATCATCTGCGTCAGAAATTGAACAAAAAAGAATTCTTGAAAGGGGATGATAAATAATAATAATAGTAGAGTTTTCAGATTCGACAATTCTAATAATTTCGTCTCCATTTTTTCCCTTAACCATAGCAGCTTGGATTACATCAATAATATCATTTATTTCTTTGAAGAAACCCGGTATGACACCGTTAGGTATTTTATCTTTTTTTAGTTCTTTAAACGTAGCTTCTAGTATTGCGATCCCATTGTCAGAATCAATTAAAAAAATCTTATAGATAATAGTATTTTCCCCTTAACAGATTAACAAATTTTTTTAAAAAATATACTAAAATAGTAAAAATTCTTTCTTAATAATCTATTTCTTTAGAAAGAATATCATTAAAAATAAAAATAGAGATTTTTATTAAGATTATAAAAAATAGATTAAAATATATTTAAGATGAAAATATTAAGATTTTGTTTTATTTTAGCCATCATAATTTTTCCTATCGTTTTTTTGCCGTTAAATGTAGTTATCTTTTCTCCAAGTCAATTAAAACTTACTACAATAACTATAAACTCAGATAATGGAGTCTCAAATTATGAAATTACTCAAAGCGTTACATATCAGATAGAAATTAATTTTTCACTTATTCATCAGTCTGGATCTGTAGGAAATTACTGGTTTAAATTTTCAAGGTTAAACGATCGTCAGCCAAATTCCACATTAACTCAATATTGTGGTCCTTACCAAGAAAGCGAATTACAATATAGTAGTGTAATCGGTAGTGATAATGATCCTTTCATTTATCGTGATAGATTTAATAATACCTACGATATTTTCAATGCAAGTAATCTTTCTCCTAGTGAAACAATTACTTTAAACCAACAATACGAAATAACTCTAAATGAAGTCTTTTTTAATAACATAAATCCCTCAGAAATTGGAATATACGACACTTCTGATGAAATGTTTTCGTTATATTGTAATAGCTCTGAAGTATATTATGAAAAGGACGACTTTAATATAAACGCTACATCATATAGCATAGTAAATCCCAGCGATAATCCTGTTGTTAAGGCTCAAAAAATCTGTGATTGGGTTGTTGATCATCTTAATTATAGCGATTCTCTTCCAGAAGAAGAAAAAGGAGCAAAATGGGCTTACGACAATCAAATGGGTGACTGTAGCGAATATTCCAGTTTAATGATTACTCTTTTACGATGTCAAGGAATCCCGGCACGTAAAGTAGCGGGATTTGTCATATCTGATGATCCATCTATAAAACCTTATGTCGGACAAGAATGGTCTTTCTCCTCTCGCTCTAATGGTCAAACTAATATTATGGGGCACGCATGGGTTGAATACTATGTGCCTAATATTGGATGGATAGCCTGTGATCCGACATGGGATGATACTGAAGACTATTTCAATCATATCGATTATTTTCGTTTAAATTTTAATATAGGAGCTTGGTTTTCTATTCCTGAATTATCTGATGAAAGTGAATTTCCTCATCCTTGCATTGTTTATATGGTCTCATCTACATTTGATTATGAATACATTCTGAATCTAAAAGTTATCAGTACTAATTTGAATAATCCAGAGATAGTTGTTATAGTTGTAATTGGTGTTATACTAACAATTGTTATTATTGGGATAACTCTGTTAATTAGATCAAGCAGAAAAAAGAGAAAAGAATATCTTACCTATTAATTTTTTTTTATTAAGCTCTTATATATAGGTGTGAATTAAATCCTTAAGATTTTTAGAGAATTTTGGTAAATTCTTATCGATTTTTTCCAGATTTAAATCCTTTTCCATAAAGAGTAACAAATATAGATTGTACTTTTCAACGGGGATCTTTTTAAATATTATTTTCTTAGATTCGGTTGTTATTCCTGAAGAAATTAAGAAATCTTGTTTAAGTAACTTAAATTTCTTAAATGTTTTGTAGAGAGTTTGAAAATGCGGCGCCGAAATTTCAAAAACCTTTTCGGAAATACCTGTTCTAGAAAAGTTTGACAAAATTATTCCGTTTTCATTGAGCAGAAGAATTGCGTCAGAATTTATTTTCTTAGCGAAATGCTTCAATTGGTTTTCGAATAACGCTCTATTTGGACTGAGTTGTGAAAGTCCGTAAGAGTAAGCAGATATCAAAGACCAGTGGTCAAAAATCGAGGTTTCAAAAATTTTAACGAAAAACCCTCCAGAAATCTTACTAATTTCTTCGTTTAAAGTTTTTAGATTATTCTTTATTTCTTTTACTTTCTGTATATCAGGGTCGTATTTAGTTAGACATACAACGATCGGAGGAAATTCGTCTAACTCTAGTAAGGAATCTATTATTTTTTTAAACATTTTTATTGATTCTATAATCCTTTCGGAATCTTGAATGTCTATAAAGTAAAAGAGTAAATCTACGTTATACAAGTAAATCTTGCGCTGTTCGAGAAATTTTTCGCGATATTGCTTTTGCCCGCCTAGATCCCAAATTGATATAGTCGAGTTTTGTTCTTCAAATATCTTTTCTTCCGTTCTTGCTACTCCTTTGGTCGGTAACGCTTTAATAATCTCAGAATATCGCTTTTTAACCGCCAGAAGAAAAACCGTTTTACCTACCTTGTCTAAACCGGTAAATAAAATTTTGATTTGTCGTTTTAAAGAAAAAGGGTCCTTTATTTCACTTGTAAATTCTAACAATTCTTCTCTTAATTCATTGATGATAACTTCATTTTCTTCTAAATTTTTTGCTAATTGAACTTTTGAAGCTGCACTATCGATAATTACTCTTAGATATTTCATGTTTTCGTAGAAAAAAACCCTATCTTCCTCGTTTATTAACACAGTTATTGTAGCCGCTTTAGCATTTCCTCTTGCTTTTGGATCATAAATTAGAAAAAAGTAAGTTAATCCATTAAGTTTTAAATCAGGAAAGGGTAATATTCCAAAGTAGTTTATTTCTGCTGTAGATGTACTATTTTGATACACTGAATCGCCCATTAATAAGCTAATCGTTTTCATTGCAATTAATAATCGCGAAGATTCGTCCATATTACTTGGCCAATATATTTTTGGAGTTGGGCCATCGTCGTCAAATACACTTAAAACTATTGACTTTATGATCTC
>JAUWZT010000039.1 GCA_030615145.1 Promethearchaeota archaeon
GCGAGAATAAATACACTTGGTAATATTAGAACTAATAAATACAATACATCAAAAAATTCAACATTCGATCCTGTAGCTGAACCTACTGTCCCCGAGTCTACACTTATATCAAAAAATCCTCCACCTGAATAAATTTTCAATTGAATATAATAATCTCCAGTTTTTGATGCTGTGAAATGCATGGTTTCTCCTGAAGATGAGCCACTTTCAACTGAAAATCAATTTATCATATAGGGCGTTTCTGCTATTCTTATTGAAACATGCATACCATAAAAGGAATCTGTATCTACATCAATTGTGTATTGGGATCCTTCTTCCAAACTTATAACGTACATTATAAATCCACCACCCGAGCCATGTTCGTTATTAATTCTTGAGTTCATATGCAATTTTGTAGGTATTGCATAAGGAATTGTCGCTGTAAACAATAAAGGTATTAGAGAACAAATAATTAATATAAATATCGGTTTAGGCTTTTTCATTACTTTTTCTCCTATAATTTCTTTTTTTAAAAATTGTACTTTTTTTTTTAATATAGTTTTTGCGTTGATTATAGTAATTATTTAAGGATTTGCATATAATATTAAGAAGACACTTCTATAAAAATATTTATGGATGATTTTTTAAACTTTTATTCCATACTTGGCATGAAACTACCACTTATTCAAAGAGCAGTGCTATTATAAGATTAAGCGAAACTTCTTATAAAATTAATATAATTTAATTACTTTTCTTTTCTTAAGAATTTATGAACGAATTTAAGAGCACTTTTGTTATCCTCCCAGGATAGTAAATCCATAGCATCTTCATAAGAACACCATTTCCAACCGTCGTGTTCAATAGGATCTATTTGAGGTGGACCTGGTTCATTTATCTTAGCAATAAAAAGATATTCAGGGATTTCTTTAGTGTTTTCAGGATAGATCTCTTTCCATCTATCTTCCATTGGAATTATATAATATACATCTGTTTTAATTAGAGTAAAAGAACTATATCCCGTCTCTTCGTATAATTCTCTTTTGGCGCCCTCAGCAATAGTTTCATTACCTTCAGGGGCTCCTGTAACTCCTTGCCAAACCCCACCTCGGCTTATTATTCTTTTTAGCATTAAATACTCCCATTCATTATTGGTTTTTCTAACGGGATAGACTAATACTTGTATAGGAATTCTCACTTTTTTCACTAACACTTAAATTATTATTTTTATACTCGAGCTGTTTTACGATTTACTAAGATAATTCCTACTATAACTAATAATAAAGCAAAGGGATAAACAAAAACATTGAACTCTTCTTGTAAAAAGAAAGCAGAAAATAATACTCCAAATAAGGGAACCAACGCCTGAAAGATCGCTGCTCTACTAGCATTTAAACGTTTAACTCCTTCTAAGTAGAATGTGTACGCTCCGATCGTAGAAATAAATGCGAGATACGAGATTCCCATCCAAACTCGGGGGGGAATGGTTAAATAAGTTGCTGGTATTATGAATTCTGGACTAATAATTAATGCTATCGGAGTGGTTATCAAAAATCCAAACAAAGAAATCCAAGTCAGTATCCAGATAGAGCTTGGTTGATAAGATTCAGTGTTTTCACGAGTGTTATTTAAGAAAAACCGAGAAATAACCGTATAAATTGCATAAGCCAATGCTGCTAGTAGTATCATAATATCCCCAAGAATCCGATTCGGCACATTTACATTCGGAGAAAACCCTACGACAATGACTACTGCTATTAATGCTAATAACGAATCAACCATCTTTCTCCATGCAAATCGCTCAGTTTTTAAGAAAGCACTTGAAAGAATAACAACCCAGACTGCATTAGTTGCGACCATGATACTCGCATCGCTAGCACTAGTAAGTATCTCTCCAATTAAATAACCCGCTTGATAAATTGTCACCGATAACAATCCCATTAAAGTTAATATCTTCCAGTGCTCTTTAGCAAACTGCCAATTTAAAGTTCCTTCCTTAAATCTAAGTATAAGTAAAAAACAAATTACAGCCAGAAAATACCGAATAGTAGCAATCATAAAGGGAGGGATAGTGGGCCCTCCAACTTCCTCTGAGACTAACCATCGACCTAATGGCCACGTGCCCCCCCAAATAATGGAAGTTACGATCATTAATATATATGCGACGATTTCCTGCTTTCTATTAACACCAAGGGTCGAATCCATTATTTTTTCACTTGTCTATGTGATTGTTTATGATGTGTGATTATATTAAATTGTTGATCGAATAAAAATCAAAAGATAGAGCAACATAAAATAAAAATAAAGTGTAACAGATTTTAGTTAAATTGAAATTAAAAGAAATCATCCTAAAATAGATAATTATGGTAGCCAAAATAGTAGAAGATTTTTATGTTAGAAAGAAAACCAAATTCATGAGAAGTTTTGATGAGCGTTTAACCGTAGTAAATAAAGAACTTTGCAAGAAATTTGATGACAAGAAGTCCGAAGAACTAATTAGCCAAATGAAAGCGGAATTTGAGAAATTTTTACCTGAAATTTCCTATATTGGTGGACAAAAAAACCCTTTCACTTTAGTCCTTGTAAAATGCATGTCTGATCTCGCAATATTTCGTACATTAGAAAAAATAGGATTTTCGTTCAAAGAAATAGGGGAATTTCATTATAACTACGTAATAGCAGCCCACAAACTTAGAAAAGAAGTTTTAGAGAAGGCAGGAAGAGATCCATCGCAATACCCTTTCGATCCTGCATACATTGACTACCAAAAAAAATTAGCTGAGGAAATCCAAAAGAAGGTCTATCCAGACGATTGGGTAAGGGATTTCGTAGAGGGCGATGGAGCTTCTTTTGAATGGGGTTGGGATGTACAGGAGTGTGGAGTTCAAAAAGCGTTCAAAAAACTTGGAGATGAGAAATATCTTTCCTTAATATGTTTAGGTGATTACTACGAAGCTGAAGGCTTAGGTTTTGGATTTTCTCGTACTCAAGCTATTGGATATGGAGCTCCAATCTGTACACATAGGTTTGTAAAAAATTACAAAACGCCTCCTGCTTGGCCACCTTATGAATTGGAAGAATTTGATACTAAGTATTTTCAAGAAAAATAATACCACAATTTTTTTTTAATAGATAAATGATCGTGAAAGTGTGCTTTCACGAATATTGTTGTAAAATGCTTTATTGATAATTTAAAGTAAAATTAGAGAATTTCTCTAAATGTAAACTTTTAATATATGTTGCCTAAATCTTTTTTTTATACATGCTAATTTTAAATTAAAGTTACGACAAAAATCTAACCATGTTAATTGGATATTTTAAGCGTTAAATTAATTGTTCTATTGCTATATTAACAGAGATTAACAATCCGACTTATTATTGTTTTTTGTGTGTAAAATATTCTCCCGTTTGTCGTAGGATATATTAGAAAACCCGCAGAGATACTTAACTTTTTAAATAAGTTCTATAACTATTATTGTAGTTTAAAGTTTTTTGTTAAATTTTAATCGAGGAGACTTATGTATCTAAATTTTAACGTCGAAAAAGTTCAAACAGAGGAATTTAAACACCAATTAGAGTGGTTTGAAAACGAATTTGACGAAATATTTCAAAACAATTCTATAAAACTCACTGAATACGAGAAAAATTTAGCTAACTCGCTGTTGAATAAGTTGTCCGAGTCGATTAATCAATGTAAGGACGAAAAACTTCTCTACAATTTAGTTTCTACTCTCAATAATATCGAAAAAAAGCATCCTGAGTTGTTTTAGGTTTTTTTTTGCTTATTACCTTATTTTGTATGATTATTATTTAAGTATTTTTTTTTAATAAAAATTCAATATTAATAAATAAGCTAGTGTAAATTATAATTACAGATTTTTTAAAATTTTTTAACGCTTTGAAAAAGGCATTAAATAAATTTGTATTTTAAGTATCCCATTTAGATTTACTTATACAATTGGTTATCTCTAATATGAAACCTCAGATTTTAACTAAAACCATCGGATTAGAACATCCGACTGTAAAGAGAGTTATAGAGATCGCTGAAGAGATTTTGAGTAATAATAAAGTATTAAATGTGGAAATTTTATATAATGTAGCAAAAAAAAGATTAAAAATACCTAGAAATGGTCTCTTATTTATAATACAATTTTTAATAGATAAAAAAATATTGATTGAGGGTTCAAAATTCTCAAAGGAAACAGTTCTTTCAAATTATGTCAGAAATAGGATTTATAGATATATAATAATGAACCCTGGAGTACACTTTTCAATTCTAAGAAAAAAGGCTTTATCAGAAGAAGTGGGGAGTTCTGGACAATTAGTATGGCATTTGGAGATGCTACTAAGATTTAATTACATTAAAAAGATAAAAGTTGGGCATTACACTATTTTTCTTCCATATGAAATCGATGAGGATATTGGGAGAATCCTTTTCATCTTAAGAGATCGAATAAACAACAAAATATTACATTTACTTATTGAGAATGAAAGTTTTATCAAATCAGATATATATAAAGAAATTGATGAAAAGAGAGCAGATGTATATTATCGCATCAATAATTTATTAAATCATGGTATAATCACTTTAAACAAAGATTTGGACACAGAAATGTGCATAAACCATGATTTAAAGGGAGATATCATTAAAATTCTAAATGCAACAAAATTTTATATAAAAAAAACATAATTAATAATTAGAGAGGAAGAAAGAGAATGGTTTTAAATTGGACTCTTGAAGTAATAGTCGAAATTTTTGCCAGTTCAACAATCTTTGTAGCTGTCTTGCTAACATACTTTGAACCCAGAACAAAGAAAATAAGATCGCTATTTTTTATTAGAATGGGTATGATTTTTCTTATGTTATTTTTTGTTTTGGATCTTCTAGGAAACCTTTTCCTAAGCACGATTCTTGTTCGATTATATCCAATTATGTTATTCCCTACTGTAATATTCTTTATAATCGGGATTAATTTTATGATTAAAGAATCTTTTAATTCAATTATTTTAATAATAGCATTTGGAGCGGGGGTTTTACTTTGTTATTTAGCGTTTCAACCAGATGCTATTGAATTTGAATTTAGAAGGGGATATATTCATGTTAGTCCTGGAGGAATGTTTGAAGTTATGGAGGATTTTTTATCATTCTTTCTTCTTATACCCGTTTTTTATTGGGGATTAAAAACTTGGATAAACGCCCCCTTTTCAATTAAAAAGGAAGCTCTTATATTTTTTATTGGTATTATAATAGTAGCACCAATATCATTAGGTGTTTTAATATTTTATTATTGGGATCCTATTTTTATTTTATACTCAAACATTACATTGAGTTTAGGAGTGTTTATTATATGTATAGTTATATATATGGAACCAAAAATTCTATATATTTTACCGTTTAGCGTTTTTAGAATTTTTGTTAAGGATCGTAATGGATATCCACTCTTTGATCATGACTGGTCTGAATCAGGTATAAGCGAGCCAATTTTTACAGGATTTATCAACGCTGTACAACTTATGAGTGACGAAGTTATGAATATTGGAGGGTTGTTGTCTATTGATTTGACTGAAGGAATTTTAATTTTAAATGAGTCTGAACATATTACAGTCGGTTTAGTTGCCTCAAAATCATCGAAATTGCTTAGAGATTCTTTGATAGGGTTTTCTAAAGATTTTCAAATTAAATTTAAAAGAGAGCTTAAAAAATCAATTAGGGATAAAAAGGAGTATACAACAGCATATGAATTGATTGATAAATACTTCTCTAATTTTCCCAGTAAACAGATTAAAAGTAAGAAACAACCCCTCCTTCTAACAGGAAAATATGTAAAAATTCCGTTAGAACTAGAAAACAAACTTCGAATAATATTTCCAGACGAAGAAGAATATGAAGATATTAAAACTGAATTGATAAAATCACCCCTCTCGTTTACTTCTGGATTCACCAAACTCTATAACGAGTTAAAAGATGAGATTGAAAAAATCTCAGATGAAGAAATGAAATATTTAGATGAAAATTACGAAAGAGACAAACAATAGTATCACAGGTTAAAGTATTATATTTGATTATTCTCTTTTTTTTAGAAAACCTCTTAGTTATTCTTATGAAATTTATGTAAAAATTTGGTCCTAGTGATTTTATATTGATTAAACAGATATTGATTTTTAGAAATAATAATATTAGGATATTTGGGAGATTGGGGCGAAATCCTCCCTTTTAATTAATTTTTTAGACATTCAAACTTCTCTATTTTTTAATTGTAGAATTTCAGTCCTTATGATTTTTTATTATAAACAACCTAGTTAATTAATTAGTGACTTTTAGTCATAAATTTTGGTGAAATTCATATGAAAAAAAATTTAATAAAAAAAATAAGGAAAAAAACAATTTTTGGGTTAAATATAATGAGAAATAAAAGCAAGTTACAAATAATCTTATTAGGAATAATATTTGCGTTATCGATTATAGTTAATTACGATTTCATTGACGATCAAGGCGCAAATGAGGGAACTATAGAACATCGAGATGAGACTAACTTAAAAAATCTGAAAAATTCGGGATATTGGACAACAAATTTTATACACGTTGATGGTAATTGGTCTAACACTGAAGGGAGTTATTCGTGGTGTAGCGGTGATGGTTCGTGGAATAATCCCTACACAATTGAAAACGTTACTATTGACGCGAGTACTTCACCTACGGGAAATGGCATTTTCATAAATAATTCCAAGAATGAGTATTTTATTATCAGAAATTGTACGATTTTCAATGCAGGGAGTGGAATATATGATGGGGGAATCAAATTAGAAAATACAAATAACGGGACCTTATCAAATAATAACTGTTCAAACAACCTTCAGAATGGAATATTCTTGTTTAGTAACTGTAAAAATAACACTATTTCCGGAAACACCGCAAATAACAATTTATATCAAGGAATATGGTTGTATACTGGTTGCAACAATAACACCATCTCGGGGAACAGCGCATATAACAATGTGTATTCCGGGATAAGATTATTTGACGGCTGTCACGATAACATCATCTCGGGAAATACAGTAGGTAATTTAGGTTCCTCATTAGATCAAGATAGAGGGATATCTTTAGAAACTGGCTGCAATTACAACATCATCTCAGGAAACACCGCAAACTACAATTTGAATCATGGGATATATTTAGATATTGGTTGCAACAATAACGCCATTTCAGGAAACACCGCAAACTACAATTGGCAGCAAGGGATATATTTATTAGACAACTGCAATGAAAACATAATCTCAGGAAACACCGTAAATGACAACGATAAGAACGGAATATATTTAAATAATTACTGCAATGAAAACACCATCTCGGGAAATACCGCAAACGGCAATCGTGATAAACAAGGGTTAGCATTAGCTACTTTTTGCGATAATAACATCATCTCGGGAAATACTTTTAACGACAACTATATCGGGATATATTTTGGTGGTGAATGTCATAATAACACCTTTTTGGGAAACGCAGTAAACGACAACGATAAATACGGGATATATTTATTAGGCACCTGCAATGAAAACATCATCTCAGGAAACACATTCAGCAATATCGGTGCATTAAGAGGTATTTTTTTAAATTCTGAATGTGACAACAATGCCATTTCGGGAAACACAGTAAACAACAATTATCGTGGAATAAATTTATACAATTGTGATAACAACACCATTAAGGGAAATATTGTATTCGATAATAATGTTGGGATACAATTAGGAGTTGATTGTTTTGATAATATACTATTTTACAACTACATTTTTAATAATTCAAATAATAACGGGTATGATTCGGGATCAAACTACTGGGATAATGGCGTGATCGGTAATTATTGGGACGATTATACTGGTATAGATGCAGATTATGATGGAATTGGAGACACTCCATATGATGTGCCTGGAGGAGCTGGAAATAAAGATAATAAACCTATAATGATTTATGAGGACATATTCTTTAATTTACCAGATGATTTAACCTATGAAGTTGGAACCGTGGGACACAACATTACATGGATTGTTATAAACCCATCAATGCTCCCATTAACTTTTAATGTGTATATGGATGGAACATCTGTTAAAACTGGTCAGTTATTTCCTGCAATAAATGAAATTGTTATAAATGTTGACGGTCTCGACTCAAGTATTTATGGATTTACTATAGAAGTCGCCGATGGAAATGGTGGAATGTTTACAGATGGTGTATGGGTTACAGTTACTAACACCAAACCGATATTTACGGCAACGCCAAATGACTTTTCTTACGAAGTAGGGGAAACGGGAAATAATCTCTCGTGGACGTTTTCAGATGCGAGTACGAATGATCCTACTTATACTCTTACAAGAAATGTTCTGCCTTTGATCATAGATGATCCCTGTATATCAGGAGAGGCTATTAACATTTCCGTCGATGGACTCGGTGCAGGTTCATATTGTTTCACAATCGAAATCGATGATGGATATGGGGAAGCAATTATGGACTGTGCGTGGGTTACAGTTACATCTGAGATAATTCCAAATCTATTATTTGTTGAAATTATTGATCAATCATTTACATTAGAGTATTTTAATATTACTTCTTCTGTATACAATGAAAGTGGTCAGGGGATTGATTCAGCGACCATTCAGATGTGGTGGAATGGCATAGATGTATCTAATAATGTTGTTGATCTTGGGAATGGATTATATTTTGTGTCTTTGGAACCAATAGTAGTAGCACCTGGAGAAGATCCAATACTACTTACCATGATCATCTCAGCTGAAGGGTTTCGAGATAAATCCATAGAGACATATATTGCGGTAGATCCTGATACTATGAGTAAAGATGATGAAGAACTTAGTGAATTTCCTCTCATCATAATCATTATCGCAAGTACATCAATCGCAGGGGGAATCGGAGTAGCGGGAATTACGATATTTCTATTGCGAAAAAGAAGCCGATTAAATGCAAGTAATTAATTCAAAACTTAAATTCTATAATTATTTCTATTTTTTTTTTATCATGCAAATTTTTTTGATATATCTCATTGCTTCTATTAAATTTTCTATGTTTTCTAAGATGTTGGTTCTTGATTAAACAAGTAACGATTTTAGGAATTATATATTATAGAAGACTTGGGAGATTTGAGCGAAATCTTCCCTTCTAATTAATTTTATTGAAATTCAAACTTCTCTATTTTTTAATTGTAGAATTTCGGTCCTTATGATTTTTTATTATAAAAAACCTAGTTAATTAGTAGTGACTTTTAGTCATAAATTTTGGTGAGATTCAAATGAAAAAAAATATAATTAAAAAAAATGAGAAAAAATTCGAACTTCAAAGTGTTAATTGTAATATTAAAAAGGAATCTTTAAGAAAATTAAAGAGAGTGGCGTAAATCAATGCAGAAATCAAAAAAAAGAATTATTTTACTGATTATTCTACTTATTTCAATGGTTATCGTAATTCCAAATTTGTTAATAAGTATACAGGGCGATATCGAAATTCCCATTGAAGAGAAGAATCCTAACGAGATTATTAATACACTACCACCCCAAGAATCTTCTGTTTACCACGAAGACACGACTGGAACGGCATATAGTATTTATGTGAGTGGAGATTATGCCTATGTGGCGGACGGTAATTCAGGCTTGGCAGTCATCGACATTTCCGACCCGACAAACCCGGGAACGCCCGTCTACGAAGACACGACTGGAGCTGCATGTGGCGTTTACGTGAACGGAGATTACGCCTACGTGGCAATTGAAACTCAGGGCTTGGCGGTCATCGATGTTTCAGACCCGACAAACCCGGGAACGCCCGTATACGAAAATACGGCTGGATCTGCACGTAGCGTTTACGTGAGTGGAGATTACGCATACGTAGCGGTTGGGGTTTCGGGTTTAGTGGTCATCGATGTTTCAGACCCGACAAACCCGGGAACGCCCGTATACAAAAACACGATTGGAGATGCACGTGGCGTTTACGTGAGCGGAGATTATGCCTATGTGGCAGATTCTACTCAGGGCTTAGCGATCATCGATGTTTTCGACCCGACAAACCCAGGAATGCCCGTATACGAAAATACGACCGGGTCTGCATGTAATGTTTACGTGAGTGGAGATTATGCCTATGTAGCGGATGGTAATTCGGGTTTGGCGGTCATCGATGTTTCCGACCCGACAAACCCGGGAACGCCCGTATACGAAGACACGATCTTAAGTGCACGTGGCGTTTACGTGAGCGGAGATTATGCCTACATAGCGGAATGGACTTCTGGCTTGGCGATCATCGATATTTCAGATCCGATAGACCCGGGAACGCCTATATATAAAGACACGACTGGATTCGCTAGTGATATTTGCGTGAGCGGGGATTACATTTATGTAGCGGATGGTGATTCTGGCTTGGCGGTCATACAAGTCCAAAAGTGGGGAGAAGCAATTCTTTTCGAATTAATTATTATAGCTTCGGTTATTGGCGGAGGAGCAGTAATAGGAGTTGCAGTCCTAATATTAATAAGAAGAAAGAAGAAAGAAGAAATAATAAATAAAACTTAAATTCTATAATTTTTGCTAACTTTTTTTTTACTTTTAATTGTTTTTCTCTTAGATAAATACATATATTACTCAGATTAAGAGTAATAATATCTTCAGGTTAAAGATGTTTCGACCCTCAATTCTATCGAAAAAAAGCACCCTGAGTTGTTTTAAACCTTTTTTATGACCATTATAGTTTAATTTCTATATAGAAGTATTTCTTGTTTATTATTTACTAAGTATTATTTGTATGGTATTCTTTTTTTTTATAAAGGTTCAATATTAATATTAATAAATAAACGAGTGTAAAGTATAATTAGGAATATAATATCACACAGTGATCTTCATTGGAATTAGACGAAATTAAAAACAAAGAGATTATCGAAAGCATCAATAAGTATTTAACTATACGAGATAACGACAAAGCTCTGGCCATCGTAAACGACCTATTGGATAAGGACCCTTCCAATGAGCAAGGTTGGCTCTATTTAGGGATCGTCAATCGTCGCTTGGATAAGTTGAAAGATGCCATTAAATGTTTTGAAACTGCTACAGATCTAAATTCTACTTTAATAGAAGCCTGGGGGTTGCTAACTATTACATATATTGATATGGGAAATGTTAAATCAGCGGAAGAAGTCATGAAAAAAGCTGTAGAATTTAACCCTCTTGACGAGAAAATTCAATTTTATCGCGACAATTTAATTCGCGTCTATGAAAAATTTGGACCCTTTTTCTGAGATAAAAATATAATAAGATTACTTCTAAATTTTCTAAATTTTAAGATGAGAATGAATATCAATGACATTTAAGGGAAAAACAACGATTGAAGGAAGAATTGTTGAAGTTAGAGGGGGCGAGAAGCGTATTTCTCGAGCCTACACTTATGGATATATGTCATTAACCGTTCGTGTGGGTATATATATGTATTCCGTATTAGTTAGCACCTCAAAAATAAATTCCTACGGATTTTTACCTCGTGTTGGACATTATATTCGAGCGGAAGGAATTAGATCGCCTTCTAAAGACGGCTATCACGATTTCTCAATGAGCTATCTATCATCCCTTGAGCATATCGAACCTCGAAAGTAATCCTGAAAGCATCTAAAAATCAAGTTTTTACTTTTAAAACCTTTTTACCGTTAGAAGTGACTAATTCTAACATTTCGATCTCGTTGAAATTAGATTTGAAATAACTCTTTTTTGTTTCTGAACCCAACAATGACGGACTCCGTACTTTCATGAGTTTCTTGATGAAAAAATACTTATCTATATAAGAACCTATTGCCCAAATAACAAGCATTCGCGAATTCCGATTTTGAACTTGAAGACTCCATTTATCTTTGCATCTAAGCGAGCAAAATCGATGTCTTTTAGTTTTTTGGGCAATATTCACATGCTCTACGATTTTTTTTTCAGAGTCCTTGAAAGATTCACCACAATACTTACATATCATCATGATACGAAGAAAATCCGTTTTTAAGAGTATTCTCGTTTTAATTATTCAATTAAATAGCGATATTTAAAAGAAAAAGCACTAATTACCGTTTCTAATAAATAGTTTTAAGTTCTTTACATCTTTGATTTGAATGAAATTAACCAATTCAATCTAATACTCTTACGAATTCATAATCTATGGTAATTGTACTCTTTGTTTCGATTATTTCGCCAAGTATCAACACTTTTTTATCTATAAACTTATGCAATACAGGATCGTTCTCCCATAAGTGGGATTTTTTCCTCACGATAATTTTTGACCATCTATTTGCATAATCATCCAGCGGTTTAATAAAGTATGTAGGTCCTTCTGATAGGGTCCCGACCCCTGCGGTTTTAGCATAAAGAATTCCCGTAATTTCATCCATCTAATCAAGACACCTAAATGAGAAATATAGCAATTATAATGAAAATAAATTGGCGCTTAATAAATTTATACCCTTCATAGAATGTAATTAAATCAGATTAGTATGAGTTATAAAAAAAAAATTGAATTTTTTTAATTTTTTAAACTTTAGGAGGATTTTTCTCTGCCCATAATTGATAATTCTTACCAAAAACTTCATAGTTTTCAAACAATCTAGGGTTTTTTGCGTCTTTTCGAATACCTTGAATAATATGTTCTACTTTTTCCCAAAGCATAGAACCCCATAAATCAAAGGCTAGATCTTCACTAAGGAGCTCCTTGTTAACAAGCACGCCTAAAAGTTCTCCATTACTAGCAAATATCATGATGTTTCTATATCCTTCACTTCCCATTGGATACTTGGTTTTGAAATCATCATAGTTCTTTTCATCAAGTTCTTCATAGACCCAGAAGTAAGCTTTTTTATTTTCTTCATCCGCAGTGAATACCGCCATTAATTGGAGTAATAATGCCGCATCTTCTTTTGTTGGTTTTGACATTTTTGTATCCCCTTTATTGATGATAACTTATTATTTAAATTTTTCTTTAAATATCCTCTCACATTTTAAGAATAAAATATTTTAAGATAAACCAAAATAACAGGAAAAAGTGGTGATATGATATTTATAATCCTGAATTAGCACACATTATAGGTACAACTTCTGAAGAACATAACGCAGAAGGCACTATAAGCACAATAGACGATTATATTTTGGAAGGGTGTTCTAGCCCAGATAATTGGGATTCGATGGTGCGAAAGTTTAAGCGAAAAAAGAACGCTGCAAATAAGAAATAGAGGTAAATAATATGAAAAAAATACGAAATCTTGAATGGCAAGATTATCGACACCCGGAATTTCTCCAATCTTTAAATGTAAGCGTTAACGAATTAAAATTTATGCGACTTTTTTTAAAGCGTGGGACTGTTGCTTTAGTTAATGAAATCTTGCGGGAGCGAAAAACTAAGCAGTTCAACCACCATCGAAACAACGACTTAAAAAATTATAGCAAAACCGAAAAAATCAAAGCTTAACTCATAATTTTTTTATCATTATTCTTTTAATTTAATTATTCGAATAAGCATTCTTACTATCTATTGTTCGCTTTTTGTAGCGTTTTCATTTATATTTTGGCAGTATTGTACCTTTTTACAACTCTACTTGTTTTGAATAGTCAAAGTAATATCCTATAGAATGGTATTTTCACGGTTTTCACAGAAAAGTATAAAAACCTAATTTACTTAGAAAAAGAATATGAGACTTGCAACACTAAAAAGGGAAATTATTCGAGATTTTGGAACAGAGAGAGAATTAACTAAATTCCAAAAGACTATGTTGTCAGGTATTGTTCTAGTATTCAGTTTGGATTATGACATTGGCGAGAAATTTCACGAATACATTGAAAAGAATCAACCTGATATTAATGCGCTAATGAACGACTTCGATCAGGAAAGTAAGAATGAATTTAACAAACTTTTTAGTGATCTTGAATACATGAAAGAACATACTGTATTTGAAACTATCAAATACTTAATCAGCAATAAAGAGAAAATTCTATCTTATATAGATACATCTGAATCCTTGAAAAACCAATATTATTTACCAGTGGAAGTACCTGGCGATGTGTCTGTATTTAAACATAAACATGGATTGAAATATGTCCCTCTGAGCGTTTCAAATTCTTTGAAAAATAAGGATTTTCTCGATTGTGGCGCGTATTTCGGAGATTCAGCTTTAATGTTCGCAAGAGATTATCACCCAAACAAAATCTATTCCTTTGAACCAGATCCCGAAAATTATCGAATTCTGTTAGAAACTATAAAATATCATAACTTAAAAAATGTGGTTCCTATTAGTAAATGTGTAGGGGAAAAATGTGGTGAAGCAAACTTCTATACTATGGGCCCATTTTCCCATATCCCTGAAGCGGAAGGAAATAGCGTAATGGAAATGACAACTATTGACGAATTTGCCCGCGAAAGAAAGCTTGATGTTGGCGTAATAAAAATCGATATCGAGGGTTATGAGCTAGAGGTACTAGAAGGAGCAAAAGAAACGATTGTAGACCAGAAACCTGTGTTGCTATTAGGAATCTATCACAACCCAAAGGAATTTTTCGAAGCTAAACAATTTGTACAAGAATTATCTCCGAAGTATAACTTTATATTCAAAATCTTGAGCGATGTGAGGCCTATTGCGGAGGCCTATATAATCGCATGGTAATTCCATTTAAAAATACAAACTCCCGATTAAAGCAATTAAATGAGAAAAGAAGAGTAAAACGAAGTACATTGATAATAAAATTAAATTACTAGAAGAAGAGTTGAATGTAAGTGAAAAAAAATAAGATGGTAGAGATTAAAGAGATCGAACATATAATTAAGGAAGAAATACATAAACGCCGTAATTTAGGAGAACATGCGCGAGCAGTAAGCGATCATCTTTCTTATAGATCTATTAGTAAATTTAAGTTGGGGAAACTAAAGAAAAGAAAACATCAAGAAGGATTAGCTTTTGAAGTTATTTGTACGTATGACGTTTACACTGAAACGGAATTCATGCATTCTCCAGATATGGACGAACTCTATACGGAGCATTACAAGGATAAATTTATTATCGATAGAGATTTCAGAATCTTTGAAGTTAATGATATTAATATTTAGACAGGATATCTCATTCTGAAAGATGATTAAAAAAAAAAAATTATTTTCTTAAGAGTCGCTTTTGAACTACGTAATGCGTTCTCGTTGGGATCCCGTGCGGAAAAATGGTTTTTATCGCCCGATCATTGTTGGCCCAAATGGTTGTCCCCTCGTAGTAATTAAACCCATAGGCGCTGGACGACAAAAACACTCCAATGTTGTGAAGCGCGGAGAAGATTCCCCTTCCAGCGTATTCTTTTTTTATCATAGCCGTGTCTATGTTTAAGTGAGTTAACGGTTCTCCGTTCCACAGCTGAAACAAGTTCGGTTGGCACATAATAACGCCTACCAGCTCGTTAGTGTTTCGGTCGAAACCGAAGACGGCCATAGGAACGATTTTTTCGAGGTCGCAAGATTCCCAAGTTTCTCGGAACCCGGGAACATCGGCGTAATCTTGGGGAAATTCTTCGCTAACTAATTTAAGTACTTTGCACGCTTGAAAGTACCCGTCCATCATTTCCTCGAATCGAGTTCTACCGCCAGGCGCGTCAGCAAGTACGGCGTACAGGGATTGAGACGCTAAACCCATAATTTGTTCCTTTAAGTCCCTTATTTCGTCAAGGGGTAAGAACCTGACTGCTATATTTTCGTCCAAATCTTTGCCCTTGTCCCACTTTTTGAGAAAAGTGTAAACGCAAGAATACTTTGAGTCTTTTTTATAACCCAATTCTTGTAAATACTCTAAAACTTTTGATTCAGAGTCGCCGAACGCTACACCGTTCATCATAGGAGCTTCGAACCCCTCGGTTTGAAACCCGATCCCCCCAATAAATTTTGGGTAGTTGATCGGACCGCGGAGTTTTTTCTTCTTGTTTTCGCGAACGAACTTTTCGCACTCGGTCATTAACGCTTTACAGGTTTCTAAGTCCTGAGCGAAAGGCCAGCCGAAAGTAGGGCAATTCATCCCGTAGCTTTTGTACTCGTCGTCTATTTGACAAATTACGAATCCCGTGAAGGTTCCGTTCTGAGTAGTGTAAAAAAATCTAATTTTATAGTCTGGTTTCGAAAATTTCTCTGTAAGATAATCTACAAGCTCTAAAACAACCACGAGTTTTAGCCTTTCATCAGGAACGTATAAAAGCTCGGTTAAAACAAATTGAATTTCCGAAATATTTCGAGTTGAAGCGACAGTAAGCTCTTTTTTTCTAATAATTGGTTTTTCTAAACTAATTTCCATTTTTTATCATTTTTTTTTATTTTTATTTAAGATGTATTTTATCCTCTGATGAACATTTATAAAGGAAAAAATCAGGGATTTATTTGAATGCTTAATAAATCCACTAACTCTTGCCCAATTGGAAGAAGTTCAGGGTGAGGAACTTGACCCTCGAAATAATTAAATACTACATAATCTTCGAACTTGTTTTCGGATTTGTTGTAGTTCCAACAGGGCACGTATCCTCTCGCCCGAAACCCGAACTCGAAAAATAATTGCTGATCTTCCGGACGAAATGTTGAAATGAACGCTTCGCAATAACGTATTTTATAAATTTTCATACTCTTTAGGAATTCTTCGAGATATACATATAATTCTTCTAAAGATTCAACATGATACTTAGTTTTCTCGAAGTTTTGAATTTGAGTATTGTGTAGAAAAGTAAAGTACGATTTTGTGCCCCTAATAAAAAATTGGTGGTACTGGTACCCATACTTATCGGAAATTAAATCCTTTCTGAAAGCTTTTTGTAGCTCGAAAATTTTGTCGTAGTCCAAGCAAAGGTCAAGAGAGGCCAACTGAAAACTTCCTAATTTGTAAAGGTTATCGCAGTGCAAATAGCTATCCAGAGCGTTTTCGATCAATACCGGCGTCTTTCGATCCCTGTACTTTTTAAGCGTTTTTTCGCGATATATAACTCCCATTACGTCAGATTCAACTTGGTTGTAGAACACATCCTTGTTGGGAAAGAATGCAACCGTGTTAATCCCGCACACGGAAGTAATATACTGAGACGCAGCGTGAGCTGTTCTGTTTTCGCAATACCACATCAAGATTTCTTTAAAAGTGTTCCACATCCAAACATAAGAGCCTATTATGGATTTAGTAACATCTAAGACTCGTTGGTATTTCTTTTTTACCATAAACCCGCCAGAATAACCCTTTTTGTGCTCGAAGTCTAACGCACACCGAAAACAACCGGCGACCTCTCCATCTATTTCAAACAAAATGAAGTAGTTGTCGGGACTCTCGATCATCTTCTTAACCATGAGCTCGTCTTCGATCTCTTTGTAGGGATAAGTACCATCGTACACTTCCTTACAAATACTTGCGATAACCTTAGCGTCTTTAGGCTTAGCGAGCACTAAAGTGGGGCTTATTTTATCGCTTCCCAATTTAGTGTCGATTAGAAAATCCAGTTCCATGCCATTCTCTAAATCTAAGTCCAAAACATCCTCAAAAATTTCTAAAAACTCGTCGACTGAGTTTGGACTAAGTTTTTTGTACGGTATTATCGGAGATTGAATTATTTCTTGAGTTATCATTTTTTTTGCGATGTAACTATATTCTATTAGTTGTACTCAACTAAAGATCATCAGTCTATATAAACAAAAATTTGAGAAAATAAGAGAAAAAAAAGTTTTATAAAAATTAAAAATAAAATACCCCAAATTCCTCGATCTACAAATTTCACAAGTTTTCTTTTATAAACTCTCCCTAATTATAACTTCAAAATAAATCTATTAA
>JAUWZT010000217.1 GCA_030615145.1 Promethearchaeota archaeon
TGCGTACTCTTCTCTTATGGAACGCGTCTCTCATTTCTTTGTAGAGCCAACCCGTAGATAAAGCTTTATCTATGGTGCCAACCTTTTGAATTTTGTCCATATATTTCCATACTCTTTCTTCAACCTCATCAGTTAACCACTCTACGTAATAATTCCCTGCTAATGGATCTATTGTGTTAGTTATTCTAGTTTCATCTGCGATTACTTGCTGAGTTCTTAACGCAACTAAGGCGGCTTCCTCTGAAGGTAGACAAATAGCTTCATCGTAAGAATTTGTATGGAGCGATTGACATCCACCTAGATTAGCCTCTAAGCCTTGAATTGCTGTCCGTACAATGTTAATCATAGGCAATTGCGCCGTTAAAGAGCTTCCGGCGGTTTGTACGTGAAACCTAAAACCAAGATTTTTAGGATTTTTAACTTCATATTTATCTTTCATTAGCTTGTACCATATCCTTCGAGCTGCGCGATATTTTGCAATTTCTTCAAAAAAATCTTTATGAGCTGCTAAATGAAAAGCTAACCTTCCAACAAAATCGTCAGCCTTCCAGCCTCTCTCGATTAAGTTGTCAATATGAGAACAAGCGCTCGCAAAAACAAATCCAAGTTCTTGAATTGCATCAATGCCACCCTCTCTGTAATTGTAACCGGTAAAATTAATGGGATGCCATTTTGGAACGTTTTTTTGAGCTACTGTCCATTCAATAAAATCGCACGCCACTCGTAACAAATGATTTGGTGGACTGTTTTTATAAGGGATATAGCCAACTGTCATCGTTAGGATATCGTTTTGTGTAGTACCCATTAAATCTTTTAAGTCATACCCGCGCATTTTTGCCATGTTAAAATACATTGCACACACAGGAGCACACGTAAAGGGTTCTACAACTAAAGCTACACTAATTTTATCTATGGGTATGTCTTCTGTAAGCGCAAAAAGGCTGTCAATGCAATAAAGCGGTACACCAGATGTACCAACCTCTGGCGCGGCATCGGGATTTGTAGGGTCAATTCCGTTAAAAGTAAGAGCGTCAACGGCAGCACTGAACCCTGTTTCACCGTTCTCGTATAAATACTTCCATCGTAAATTAGTCTCTTCTGGAGTTCCGTGGCCTGAAAATAACCTCATAGTCCATAATCTTCCACGATACATGGTAGGATAAACCCCTCTTGTATAAGGTTCTTGACCGGGAAAGTTTACAGTTTCTAAATAATCTCCTTTTACATCTAATGGAGTGTATAACTTTTTTATCGGAATCTCAGAATCGGTTACGAATTTGGCATCGCGTTCTTTTGATTCTTTTAACTTTTCTTCCCATTTCTCTTTTTCTAATTTAATTTTTTCTAAATAATCTTTATCAAACATACTTAATATCACATTTTATTTAGCTATGTAATGTTAAACTTTCATTCAATTTAAAATAAATTTTTGGACCAAAAAAATTTTGATTATAAAATATTTATATAAAAGTTTGATGACTTTTTTCAGCATTTTATAAATGGGCTTTATCTATAAAGTAAAAAATATAATTCTCTAAGAAAATTATTTTTAGGTACTTTTTATGGTATTTAACTTTTAAAACCTATTTTATGAAGAATCTAAAAATGGATTAGTCGTTGGAGAAATAATTAATCTCCATTCATTATCTTTAACAATCTTCAATATTTAATCCTTTTTCTTTAAGTTTTTCAGTAATTAAATTCGTAACTTTATTAATATCCTCTTTTTTTATATTACTCAATCTGGGGAGGTTTTTAAAAGCCTCTAAGTCATTAATATTTAATTTTTGTTTTGGAACGACCTCATCTACATAGATTACTAAATCTGGTTCTAGTTCAAGAAAATTAAAAATTGTTTTAACACATGAAATTCTACATCCATCAATGATAACACTAAAACTTGATTTCAAGTGTTCTTTCGTAATTTGCACTAGGATATCGTTTTTAAGCAATATATTTTTCAAGAATATCGTAGAACAATGCATTGAGCTTATACTTGAGATTTCACTATTTTCACTTAATTTTATTGCAACTTGACGAGCCAATTCTCCGTTATATTCCGCACCAGAACATGGGGTTATGATAATATTATCAATTACATTCTTATCTTCAATCATTTATTTTAGACCTTTTTCTCTTATTATTTCAGGTAATTCTTTCTTTAACGCAAATGGATTTGTAAAAACATGTTTTCCATCAATAACAATGCTTTTTCCCCGTAAGTTTAACTTTCGAGCTTCTTGTGAGTTTAAATTCTTCGTTTCAAATTTTACATAATTCCTATAGTCATTTAACACCGTAAAGACTAAATTCATAAATTTCTCCCATTGACAAGAGCAAGCATTTAAAGGTACAAAAATATCAACTTTAAGTTTATTATTTTTATTTTCTTTCAACATCCTAACACTAGCTTAAATTTTGTTTTGTAATTTCACAATTTTTCTATAATTTTCATTTCTTTTTATTAAATTATCGAGTGTTGCTAAAAATTTAAAAATCTGAAGGTCTGTAATCTTATATAAAACTTTCATGCTTTCTTTTCTTCCAATAATGATATCGGCATCGGTCAGCTTCTTTAAGTGTCTGGATAAAGTGGATTGAGATTTGTTAAATATTTTCTCAAAATCACATCCACAGAGTTCTTCACCGTGCCTAAGGCGGCTTATGATTTCAAGGCGAGTCTCATCAGATAGAGATTTTAATAATTTTAATCTTAATTTATGTAATTTCATAGTATTTATTAGCATGCATTTTTATACATATATTCATAATTAATATTGTTTTTCTCAAATAAAAATACTTTGTTTAATTCAATTTGTATAGTTTAATAATTATCTATTAAATATGCGTTTATGTATGAGAATGCATAGATTTATATATTATTCTTCTATTATATTATCTTGTAAATCGTAGATTTTAATTTCGTAAAATTGATCTATTTATTTTTAAACTAATCAAATAAAAGGATTTGATTGTGGCGATGAACGAATGAGTGAAAAGATAAAAGATGTAGGGTTTTTAATGTGCGTGTGTACTGGGAAATGCCCAGGATTTACAAAAATGGACATTTGGGATTTTATTAATAGAGTGCGTATAGAGTTACCTGTAGAATACGGTTTTATCCATCCTCAATTATGTGAAGAAGATGGAGATCGATTTCTTGATGAGTTTTTAAGGCCTGGGAGAAAATATATGATAGCTGGTTGCGCTCCTAACATGCAATATAAATTATTTCGGGATGCTTTTGAAAAAGCTGGGCTTACTATTAAAAAAGACTTAATTCCGTTAGACATCAGAGAGATGACAACTGAAGAAGCTGTAACTTTAGTCGAAAAGAAATTAGAAGAGGAGAAGGAAAAGAAGTATGAGTGAAAGCTATAATGCTGATAAAGAAACTTTTATGGGAGTTCCAAGGAAAGAAATCCCGTGGTGGCCTACAATAGATTACGATAAATGTGATTTCTGCATGGAATGCGATAAATTTTGCCCTCATAATGTATTTGTAAAGAGAGAAGAGGAAAACAAAAAGTTAATTGTTAAAAATCCGTATAATTGCGTTGTATTTTGCCGAGCGTGCGCGAAAATTTGCGCGCCAGATGCATTAAAATTTCCTGAGAAGAGAGATATAACAAAATTAATTAAGAAACTGAGAGCAGAAAAAAAAGAGGATTAGCTTAATCATGAAAGAGTGTTTTTGTATTATACCTTGTAACGGGTTAGATAAATCTTTAGGAGTAATTACGAGAAATGTAGCTCTAAAATTACTTGAGAAAGATCCAGATATGGAATTAGTTTGTCCGGTTTTACTAAATTCTGGAGATAAAAAATACGATGAAATTTTAAAAATGAATAAAATTATCGTTATCGATGGATGCATAACAAGATGTGCAACAAAACTTATTGAACAACGAGACTTGAAACCACTTATAAGAATATTTATACCTGACATGTCAAAAATATTTAAAATCAAACCGAGTAAGGAGCTTATTTTAATCGAACAAGGACAAGAATTAGCAGAATTGATTTCGAATTATATTTTAGAAAATTTAAAAAGCTCTAAGGAAGAATTACGATTAGTTAGTAGAAAATTTGGAGATATTGAATGTTTTGATGTAACTGTGGATAAATACTACTTTAGAGTTCCTAAGGAAGGATATTATTTTAATGAAAATGATTGTTGGATAAAACCTGAGGAAAAAAACGCCTTAATGGGTATTACAGATTATTTACAAAATGCCGCAGGGGACATTTTATTTGTGGACTTACCCGAATTAAATTCAGAAATAGAACAGTTTGAAGATGTGGGTAGCTTTGAATCTTCTAAAACCATATTACAATTAATATCTCCTGGATCAGGAAAAGTTATTGCTATTAATAGGAATTAGAAAAAAATCCAGAATTTATAAATCAAGACTCGTATGGAAAAGGGTGGTTCGTTGAAATTGAACTAAAAGATTTTGAGGAAGATTTAGAACTCTTAATGGATGGCCCAAACTATTTTGAATATATGAAAGAAAAAATAATGAAAGAGAAAAATCATTTCGACCAAATTAAAAGTGAAATAAATGTCGAATAAGAAAGTTTATATTATTCCGTGTAGCGGAATTGGAAAAGTTTTTGGAAGCATTGGCAGAGAAACAGCATATATAGTTGTTAACGAATTAGCGAAGGATAAAACTGCTTTAGAATGCTTACCTTTAATAGTAAAGGGTAAAAAGGAAGTCATTAAGGCATTAAAGGAAAATAAAGTAATCGCCATAGATGGATGCCCTTTAAAATGTTCTTATAATGATTTAATGGAAGCTATAGGAAAAGTGGATGCTCAGTTTTTGACTACTGATATTGTAAAAGATAATAGGAGTTTAAAACCAGAACCTTCAATTATTCCAGTTGGAAAAAATACTAAGCAATTGGCGATAAAATTAGCAGAAAAGGTGGTTGCTGAAGTTGATAATTTATTAGAAGAAAACATGGAGATGAACGATTAAATGAAGAAAAAGGTTGGAATTATTGCTTGTAGTGGAGAAAGTTTAGTTGGAGGCACTTTAAGTCGGGCAGCTGCGAGAATATTAGTCGAAAAATTAAGACCAAATAATACGATTATTTTATGTCAACCTTTA
>JAUWZT010000125.1 GCA_030615145.1 Promethearchaeota archaeon
GATGTTGGAATTTAAAATTAACGCTTTTATTACGCTTAAACTGGAGGATGGCAAAACTAACATTTACGTCAGCGGAGAAGAATTTATTCAGTGCAAGTACTTATTGATGAACGTTCCGGTCCAAGATATTGAGCTATACGACGGAATCGATTCCATCGACGAGGCCGCCGAAAAGCTCGACAAATCCTTAGATTTAGGCAATCCAGATGATTATTACTTTCGAAAAGAAATCCCATCCGAAGTGGAGTTCTGGGGACATTGTAGCAATCTACAAGTGTGGACAGAGCAGGACTACGATACGCGGTTTATACATAGGAATCTGGCGTTCCCGCTGTTAAAAAAATTAACTGAAGTTGGCGATCCAAAAGCAGAGAAAGTGTTTAAAGACGAAATAGGAAAACGGTTTGAAAAAGGGCCGGATTCGGTTAGACAATATCTCGCACTGGAGGGATATATGGATTTTTTGAGTAGGGAGGAAATGTGGAGCGTGATGCCTAACCAATCAGAGGTGATGATTCTACGAGCCATTGAAAGAGAAACTGGCGCCGAATTTAAGTTGTGTTCTGACGAAGCTGAGGGATTTGTGTGGGGCGATAAGCCAAATCAGCTCGCATTTTCTATAAAAGATGGTTACGTTAAGAAGATCGACTTTTTAAATTTTAATTTTCTTTTGGATTTGAAATGGGAAAAAATTTTTGTTATATTAGGAAAATTGGCGGCTCTAAAAGAATTGTATTTGTCCCATAATAACCTCAAAATAATTCAGGATGGCATTAGACGCGTGAAAAATCTCATAGTTTTGAAATTGGATCATAACGAGATCGAGGAACTTCCTGAGGCGATTGGCGATTTAGAGGCGTTAAGATGGTTGATTCTTAACGATAACGAGATTAAAAAGTTTCCTGAGTCGATAGGGAACCTTCATTTATTAGAAGAGCTACATGTAAATCGTAATCAATTAATAGAGCTTCCTAATTCTATTGGGAACCTCAAATCTCTCGTAAAACTATTTCTCAAAAGTAATCGCTTAAAAAACCTTCCAGATGTGATAACTGGGTTGGAAACGCTTCGACAACTTTCTTTAAGCGGTAATTTGTTATCTGACCTTCCCAAGGAGATGATCGAAATGAAGTCTCTAAAAGGCATAGGCTTGAAAGACAATAAAATTAACGAGAGTTCACCTGTAATCGCTTCTCTTGAAAAGAAGGGCGTAATTATAATAATGTAAGAAAAAAAATTAGAAATAAAAAGCAACGTCGTCCACATTAGTAAATAAAATTCTCCTGACTATCTCGTAGAACTTGTTAGGATCTTCAAGCTTCTGGACGGTCAAGGTGTGGTGGCTTGAAAGAATCTCGTTCCATTTTAAATAGAAATAAGACCTTTTATAAATGGCTTCGCTGCCACCAACCCATCTCATTCCGGCAACTGGAGGACCCGGTGGGCGACCCGTACTACGACCAATCATTTGACTGGGCAGTAAACTACCTGGCATACCAAACGCAAACATACACTGGTCGTTTCTCAATCCATCATAATCAGGCTCTCTAACGATAAACGCAGCAGGGCGCACCAGTAGGTTCCCTAATAAAATCGGAATCATCTCAACAAACTTATTTACGGAATTCAGATCGTTTAAATCGAGCAAAAATCCTATGTTCTTCGGTTTATCGATATGGAAATACCACTCGTTTAAATTAGTATCTCTAGGTGGGAGGTATTTATTATTTTCGGGTGTTACGCCGTATCCACCTATATATGCATTGAAAGGATATAGGATTATTCTTTTATTTACAGCGCTTTCTGCTAATTCAAAAATAAAACTTAAAGTGTCCATAATGAAATCTTGCATATATCTTAAATCAGATTCAATCGTATCGATAGGAGCTGCTAGTGAATAGAGGGAAGAAGCAAATTTAGCCCAATCGTCCTTGAAATAGTGGCGAAAATCAGATGGCGAAAGGATAATAATATTTATTATACACAAGCGAAAATTAGTATATCGATAGCAATTTTCTACAAATGTAGAAATATTACAGAGATGTTAAAAAAGAGCAATATTCCCTTAAGAGAATTAGACAACATGATTTCAGTCCTTGAAATTAAGATCGAAGCAGATATAGAGAGAATAATGGAACACATCGAAGCTCATTACGATTGGTGTACTAATTGTAACTCTTATTTTGAGGGTTATAATGGCTTAAAGAAAAACGCTAAACTGTTTGGCTAGTCCCACAGAAAGGGCAGTAAGCCACTTTCCTACCGATTTCAATACCACAATTATTACACTTTGCCTTAAACCTAAGAGTTGAGGGAATACTTTCTTTTATCCTTTCGAAAGACTCGTTTAAGGTTGTTTGCACTTCATCGATGATTTCTTTCCTTGCTTGTTTAGGATGCGATTTCACATAGATGGAAGCTAATTCTATGATAAAGTTCTCCAAAAACTTAAGTTGGTCATAGAAATTTTTATTCACCTTCAGTTTTAAAATCTCTTCGCCCGCGTTAGTTAATGAGTATATCTTTCGGATTGGTCCAATTGGACTTTTAACCATTTTAAAGTTTAAGAAGCCATTTCGCTGTAATTTTGACAAAATTGGGTAGACAGTACCAGACTTAGCCTTCCAGGTTCCAGCAAAGTGTTTATTTAACGTTTGGATAATATCATAGCCTGAGAGGGCGTTGCTATTGAAAATTACTTCGAGTATAGTGAATTCGAGAGGAGTTAGCTTATTTTTTTTAATTTTTTTAAAAATTTCTTGTTTGATTTTAGATCTCACGTCTTCAAGATCCAAGAATTTTCCCAGCCACATTTTAATTTACCTCCTCAACTATTCCTTTTTTACTCGATTTTGCATTTTTTCCATTTCTTTTTCAACGGCACGTTCCCTTCTTGACTTCAACACACCTTGTTCATCAATCGAAGGACGATGATAGACATAATATGTAACTAAGTGAATTACTAATCCTGTGCCCCAGGGAATGCCGGAAAAAATTACCCAATAATACTGATGTATAAAGAAATAATTAATTACAAATAAAAACAACATTACGAATATGTATGCTACTGAATGAAAAATTGCGCCTCTCTTTGCCAACGGATGTACTCCTCTTGCATATACTATATAAGATGTGATGTGCTCAGCAACGCCAATAAGCCATCCAAAGATAGGAAATAACACCCACCAAAACATTGGCGTAAAAACCAAGTTTATAATGCTAAGAAAAATACAAACTGTAATGTATACGCTTATGTGTATTTTTACTGACATTTTAAAATTTACTTTCCGGAGGGCTATACGACGAAGGTTCTCCTCTGAAAAACCGTTATATTTATGTTCATTCATATTTTTTGTTCACTTCACTTTAAATTTAGCTTAATTCTATTTTAAATTAATATTTTTTAATTCTAAATAATATAAAGAAATAATCATTTATAAATCTATGTAGATTTGACAATAATCATTTGTTATAGAACAATAATCGTTTGTTAAAAAAACTTAGTCGAATAAAAAAAATTATCAAGATGATTATCAAGATGATTAAAATTCGATTATATCTAATATTTAATAAAATTCATTTCTAATAATTACGCTTTTCCACTTTATTAATTTCAAGAAGTAAAGAATATTTAGACTAATTCACTTATAATTTTTAGAATAAACAAACCAAAAATTGATATATTATTGACATATTATTAAACATATTAAACTGGTTTTTAGTTGGAAAATCTTTTAATACTTGGAAAAACACTAAATCTCAATTCATTATTTAATAGCGAATATGCCAATATTATCCGACTACTTAGATAGAATAGAGCATTGGGACCATCGAATGTTCCTTAGTTTATATAAGAGCGATTTTTCTAAGCGAACAAAACAATTTGCTAATTTTTTTAGCTTTTTTGGGGGTTTATACTTTTGGGGTTTGATGTGGATAATATGGTTCATCTACGGCTTCTTCACAAAAGATTATTATCTCTTAGTACTGTTCACAGGAGCGTTTAATCAGTCTGTCATCATTCACGTTCTCATTCGCTATGGAATTGTGAGAAGAAATAGACCTTATATCAAGCTTAAGACAGAAGGAGTCAAGCAACACGACGATTTTATTAGGATCCCATATATTATGTCAGAAGCAGAAGCAAAATCTTTTCCAAGCGGTCACGTTACGTTCTTCCTTCTATTTGGAATTGTTTTTGCTTTTTATTTTAATAGTTGGATCATTTTTTTGATATTTTTAGGATTAGACGTAGTGATGGCCTTTTCGCGCCTGATTTTAGGAGTCCATTTTCCAAGCGATGTGATTTTTGGATTTGTATTTGCATTGCTTTACGCACTGTTATACCTTGGACTTACCTACCCCTTTTGGATTGATCTTTATTACTTTCTCGGGCCTATAGTATCGCGAATTTTTCTTTTCTGGTTATATATATAAATTACAAGCAAAGAAATTTTTTAATAAAAACAATTTTTTATTTTTTAATGAAATTTTATTAAAACCAATCTATAAATTCGTCTATCGCTCTTCTTTCTCTTCCTTCTTTGCTTTTTTCTAAAGCGTCGTCAATTAGTCCCACAGTAATTACGCCCATTAATTCGTATTTTTCAGTCGATAGTTTGAAAATTTCATTAATTTTTTCCTTATTTTTTAAGATTTCGCCGATCCAAACCGCTCCTAATCCCTTGGCGTGGACACATAAAAGCATGTTTTGAATAAAAGCTCCCATCGCTAAAACATCCTTTACCCGATCGTAACCTCTTTCTAAGTCTAAGAAGACAACGAAATTAAGATAAGCGCTTTCAATAATTCCTCCGTACTTCGATTGTTCTGCAATCATACGCTTAACAGTGGGATGTGAGACAATACAAACCTTCCAAGGCTGGCTATTTTGACCAGAAGGCGCCCATCGACCACAATCTAATATCTCTCTTATCGTATCGTTATCAATTTTCTTATAAATAAAATTTCTGACGGATTTTCGCGATTTAATTAGTTCCAACAAATTGTTTGTTTTTGATTCCATATTTTAAAATTTGTGTAATAAAGAAATTTATACTTTTGCTTAAATATTGTATGAAACAATCAAATTAAAAAAAGTATAAATGATTTTACAATTTGATTTTAATATGTCTGAATGGAAGTATAAATGGTGGCAAAAAACTACAGTATATCAAGTCTACCCTCGATCGTTTAAAGATAGTACTGGTAATGGTATTGGAGATTTACAGGGGATAATTTCAAAATTAGATTATTTAGAAGAGTTAGGTGTAGAAACCATATGGTTTAGCCCCTTTTTTGATTCCCCTCAACAAGATCACGGTTATGACGTTAGAGATTTTCGTGATATCGCACCGGAATATGGGACATTAAAAGATTTTGATCAACTCCTAAAGGAAATGCATGATAGAAACATGAAAATGGTTTTGGATTTCGTTCTTAATCATACATCTATTGATCATCCATGGTTCATTGAATCTGCTTCAAGTAGGGACAATCCAAAGCGTAATTGGTACATATGGCGTGATGGAAAAAAATCTGGTGGTAAGAAGCCACCAAACAATTGGACCACAATGACTGGAGGTTGTGCTTGGTTATATTACGAAAACACTGATCAATGGGTTTATTTCCACTTTTTGCCGAGCATGATTGATTTAAATTATCGAAATCCTGAAGTAAAGGAGGAAATGTTTAACACGATGCGTTTTTGGTTAGATAAAGGAGTTGATGGATTTCGATTAGACATTCTTCATGCAATTTATGAAGATGAACAATTAACAAATGATAAATTTAGTTGGACAATCATTCCTTCGGACAAAAAAGTGGATATGCTTTTTCATAAGCACAAATACGATTTAAACCTACCTGAAACCTTTGATTTTGCTCTGGAATTAAGAGAAGTAATGGACGAGTATGAACCTGAAAGATTTCTTGTAGGTGAGGTTTTTGGTTCCACTGAGGAGATTAAAAAGTATTATGGGCCTAATAACAATGGATTGCACATGTGTTTTTTATTCGAGTTTGCTTCAACAACGTTTGACCCAAAAAAATATGTAAGCTTAATTTCAAGGATTGAAAAAGCATTGCCATTTCCAGCTACTCCTACTTTTGTTTATGGAAACCATGATATAGATCGTTACATATCTCTTTTAAAAAATAATTTTTATAAAGCAAAAATTCTTGCAACTATGCAATTAACCTTAAGAGGCGTTCCATTTATTTATTATGGGGAAGAGATTGGGATGCCCAATGTTAGGTTCAAGCTAAAAACTAGTGAGGATCCAATTGGACGTAAATTTTCATGGTTTCCAGTGCCGCAATTAAGTAGGTTACTTGGTTTTTCTTTGACTCGAGATCGATGTAGAACTCCAATGCAGTGGAACAATGAAAAAAATGCAGGATTCTCATCTAATATCGAAATCGAACCTTGGTTAAAAGTTTCAGATACTTTCGAGAAAATAAATGTTGAAAAAGAACAAAAAAATCCTGCTTCACTGTTAAATTGCTATAAAAGACTATTAAGAGTTAGAAAAGAAAATATAGCATTACAAGAAGGTGAATTGCAGCTTATTGAACATGAGAAATTGGAAAAGAATTGTATTTCTTATACTAGAAGCCATAAAGCTCAAAAAATCTTTATAAATTTAAATTTTAACAATAAAGAATTATTATTACAAACTCATATAGAAAAACCAGAACTTTTATTCTCAACATTATCGAATAGAAAAGCTTTAGATACTGAAGCGTATAATGGAAATATTAAATTAACTCCTTTCGAAGGTATAATTTTTAAAAAAAAATAAAAAATAAAAAATAAAATTGAGTAAGAATTTAAATTATTCTTTTTTTATTTCAATATCCTTTGCATCGTCTTCTAAAACATCGTAATATTCAATGTCCATTAAACCACCAGTAGGGTTTTCAATCCAATGAACCTTAACTGGCATTCCAATATAAGCATCTTTAAAATCAACTTCAGGATTTAATTGAGCCATAATTGCTGTATCTGCCCCATCTTGATGAACTAGAGTCATCGGTTTTTCTTGAACTTCTCCTGTTTCTGGGTCTTTAAGATAGACTATAGCATAAGTAGCAACTCTACCAGTTTCCCGTAAATCAGTCCATCCATCAGGTTTAACAAAACATTTACCACATACTAGCCTAGGAGGAAAAAAGACCCTATTACATCCCGAACATTCATTTCCTACTAATTTTTTCTCTTTTAATTTGTTTAAAAAAGGTTTCGTATGAGAAACATTAAATTTATACTTATAACTGGCTAAATACCAATTACCTGGCATCGTTCGTGTTCTCACATAATCCTTTTTAATATAATCCAGAGATTTTCTTTGTGTTAATTTTGACATCTAATTCACCTCCATTTTCTTTGTGGTTCGTCTGACATTACCATCATTGTACATAAATTCAGTGAACCACCCCAACCATGTCCTATAGAAGTATGTACTGTTTTTGGAACTTGATTACTCGCTTTTCCCATAATCTGGAGAGCTGCTTCAGCTGGTCTTTCCATAGCAGAAGCTCCAATGGCATTTGTAGCATTGACACCACCAGAACAATTAATTGGTAATTCACCATTTAGAGCAGTTATTCCACTTTCATACATTTTAGGTGCAGTTGTTTCTTCAAATAAACCTAACTTTTCAACCCACATAAGTTCTTGATTTGGAAAAGGAGAATAAACTTCAGCGTAATCTATTTCTTTTCTTGGAAATGAAATTCCTGCTTGACTATAAGCTAAATCAGAAGATTTCATAGCACCTAATTGATTTGAGGGATCTATCTGCCCCGTACCACTTCCATCATAGCCAAGAACAGCAGTTTCATTAGCCACACTAGCAACACCATTAACATAAACAGGAATGTCGCACATATCTTTAGCTTTTTTTTCAGTCGTAAAAAGCATGGCACAGGCTCCATCCGAAGCAGGGCAAACCATACCATATCTTAATGGGAAAGAGATATAAGGAGTATCTATTACTTCTTCAATTGTCAAATTTGGCATCTTTAAATGAGACCACCAAGTTTTTGCGGCATTATGTCTATTTTGTACAACAACCCTTGCTAAATCTTCTTCTGTAATATGAGTTTTACGCATATAATTAGTAGCTTGATACGCGGCTACACCAATAGCTGCTCCTGCGGATAAGAGGCGCGATAATTGGTCATAAGGTATCCCCAATGTATTTAAAATAGAGATCTCGCCATAAGCTACACTGGCAAGACCAACACTCGTATCACCTATAGATTGCTGTTCAAATGCCACTGCTAAAACAGTATCAACATTCGGTAACCCCGCTGTGACAGTGTAATAACCCGCAATTGCTACAGTTCCTCCCGTTGTACCACCAGTTGTAACTCTCAGTAAAGGTTTGTTCCTCGCACCCATCCAATCCGTCATCCATAATTCAGGTATATTTGCCCCTTCAAAGGCAGGCATATTACCATTTACAAATGCATCAATATCTTCAATTCCAATACTAGGTGCATTCTTTAGGCAATCTTCAATTGCTTCACTTACTAATTCAGGCATGCTTACATCAGAACGTTTGGAAGCATGTTCACTAAATCCTGCTGATACAATTGCAACTTGTCTTCCCATTTTTAATTACCTCCCTCCAATATAAATACAATATTATTTTGGGCACACATACCAATTTGCCCTGAAGCAATTGCTCTTTTAGCGTTTTTAACTTGATATCCATTTGCTTCTCCTCTTAATTGTTTAGCAGCTTCAATTATTCGTATTAAACCTGTTGCGCAAGGCGGATTACCACCTATAGCGCCACCAGAAGGATTAATTGAAATTTCTCCATTAATCTCAGAATTAACACTTGCACCCTCACCTTTCTTAGCTAGCCCTAAAGCTTCGGTAAATATTAACTCCTCATGAGCATAGGCTTCAAATAATTCTGCTACATCAATTTCGCTTCTTGGATCCTTAATACCAGCGCTCTCAAATGCCGTCTTACCAGCCAATTCCATTGAATTACATTCAAATAAATTACGGTCTCCAAGATAATATTGTTCTTGAGAATATCCCACACCAGTAATCCAAACTGGATTATCAGTAATTTTTAAAGCTTGTTTTTCAGGTGCTAATAACAATGCAGCTACACCATCGCACGGTTGAGCCACCATTAATTCGGTAACAGGATCTGCATAAACATCTGATTCTAAAACATCTTTAACAGTTATGTTCGTATTTTGAGCTTCTGCTAATGCTAAGGGGTTTTTTGCAGCATTTCTTCTATTTTTTACAGCAACTTTAGCAATATCCTCAGCACTGACCCCAAATTTTTCCATATATGCTCTCATCTGAAAACCCGCTGAAGTTATATCATTTACATAAGCAAGTGGTCTTTCCCATGTTGGATCAGTTTCAAATAACCGAGCTGAATGATATGGAAAGCATGAAGCCATACTTCCTCCCCACACCACAGCTAATTTATGATTACCTGATAATATTCGCATTAAACCATATAAAACACCATGGGCTCCATCCATCTCCACTTTACTCTCATCCGCCATATAACCACCACCAACTTCAACAGTAAAGCAATTTGAAATAGTACGACCATCGTAATAATCGTTTGTGCATGATACAACAGTAGAAATATCTTTTTTTTTCAAACCTGCCATATCGATTGCACCTCTTACTGCTTCGAAAATCATTTCATAACGCCCATAATTCGCATCTGAATATAATTTTACTTGGTTATAACCAACAATTCCAACTTTTTCCATCTAAATCATCACCCCTCACATCTTTACGAAACCCTTAATATCTGAAGGGTCTCCTTTCGGTTTTTCGCTCCATTCTATTTTAACCTTCATTCCTGTTTTAACTTCCTCTGGTTTTATATTTAACAATCGATAAATTATCGCTGTATTGCTCCCATCAATTTGTACCATGCCAAGAACTTGAGGTTTAGCCTTTCTTGAAGTTCTATCGTTAACTCTATATGGCGTGATGGTATAATTCTTTAAGATACCAGTATCAGGCAAATCAACCCAATTCTCTTCTAGTGGAATTACTATGTTACATTTTCCACATATCTTTCTGGGAGGAACAAAAACATCACCGCATTTTTGGCATTTATTGCCAATTAGCTTCTTTTTTTCAAAATTATCGTAAAATCTGTCCATGTATTGACCGACCCAGAAGTTAAAATCGGCACGAACTAGCCCCTTATTTGCAACAATTACTTTATTTTCACTCATTTTGATTTCGGATTTTTTTTTAATTATTATAACGAATAATATGATAAGCATATATTAAAAACTTTTAAAAAAATAATGATCCAAATAATAATATCATCTGAATGTTATAATTATTTAAAAAAAAAAATTGGTTATTTACTTCCAGCATAAAAATTATTTAAAAAAAAATTGGTTGTGGTTAAAAAATTGGGTAGATTATTTAAAAAATTAGAAAATGAACTTTTAGGTTCTCCAGAAGAAACCATGGGTTTTTCCCGAGAGTTCTCTTCGTTTAAAC
>JAUWZT010000228.1 GCA_030615145.1 Promethearchaeota archaeon
CGGCGCTGAAAGCATTACTTTCCACTCGTTAGAAATCGATCCAGGTATGGGAGACGCACCAGTTTCACAATCTGTAAAATACTTAGAAGATATATTACAAGCTGTTGATGTTCCAGTCATAATTGGTTGTTCAGGAAATAAAGAAAAAGATGTTGAGTTATTTAAAGCTACTGCCGCTGCGACAGAAAGCGAAGTTTTAATGCTTTCAGCTGCAGATAAGGCGACCTGGGAAGAAGTTATTCCCTTAGCAGTTAAATACGACCACAATTGTTTGCTCTGGACGAGCTTAGACTTAAACAACCAGATTAAGATGAATAAAGACGCCTTAGAACTAGGGTTGCCAAAAAATCGAATAGTTATGGACCCAACCTGTGCAACACTTGGATACGGAATGGAGTATAGTTTCAGTATTTATCAAAGAATGCGCATAGCTGGATTATTGGGAGAAACAGATTTAGCTTATCCAATAAGCGGAGGTACAACAAACGCATGGGGGGCTCGTGAAGCTTGGATGAGTGAGAAACGAATGCCTCAATGGGGTTTAAGAAAATACAGAGGCCCTATTTGGGAAATCATCAATGCTCTTTCTTTGACTCTTGTAGGGTTAGATCTTGCCATGATGTTTCACCCAATTGCAGCTAAACATGTTAAAGAGATTACTGCTCAATTTTTCGCCGAAATCCCAAAAGTTATGGAAGATAAAGGTTATTACGATTGGGTTTCTGCAAGACTTAAGAAATAAAACTTATTACTATTAATTTACTTCTTTTTTTTATTGTTATTGTTTAAAATTGTAACTCTGTATTAATATGAATTTCTATAAATCCTTTTACTTTCTATCAATTTTTTCGATGTATTTCTTTATAGTTATCATGCTTACATTCTGTTCGCTGGCAATTTCTTGAATACTTTTTTTTAACTCATAGTGTTGTATTTCTAACCATTGTAAATCAATGTAGTTATTTTTAGATTCTCTAAAGGTTAATCTATTGAACAATATTCTGGCAGTAATTAACATTATTCCACAAATCAACGGAAAAAATATTGGAACTTCAATAAAATATTTTGTATAATATGTGTCTAACAATCCTGTAAAAATCAATACAAATAGCCAAGAAATCCAAAAAAATTCGAGAATAATTATAGCAATTCCTCTATTTAACCATTCCCTTGATATGTCGTCTAATTTTGTATTATCCTTTCTTAAAATGAAATGTGATTTTAGTAAGAATACTATCTCAACTATCATGCCTATTGAAAGTAACTTGAAGGGAATATCAAGAATATTAATTTCAACCAACGGGTTGTATGGAAACCCCCAAATCCAAAGAAGTGGTCCAGAATAAGAACTGGTTTCATACTTTATAAATGGAAATATAAAGGCAGTAAATAATAGAATCAATGCGATAATTGACAATACATTAATAATTCTATTTTTCATCATTTTGATTAATAATCATAAATTTGAATTTTTTACTATAAAAATAAAGAAAAATATCATTTAATACTTTTTGCGATTTCTCTATGGATGATCGATTATTTAGATTATTTAAATAAATATGAGACTCTAAGAAGAAAGAAATGATGGATATGTACGCTCAGCGCGTGCAAAATACTTAAATTAGTTAGTGAGGAATAAGTTTATAAAATTGAAGCTTGAAGGCGATAAGACTAAGTCTTAAGATTGTTTTTTTTGAATATATTTAACCCTAAATATCGCAAGTGCAATGCCATGAATGCCCCCGATTATACCTATTACAATTAATAATTGGTTATCATATAAATTTAAGAGATAACTAATTATGATTATTAATGAACATACGATAACTGCACTCATAATTATTAGCCATTGTATCAATTTATTCCTTTCCATTTTAATACCATCTTACTATTTCAATTTTTTTAATGATATAGCTATTGTATTTATAATGCATTAAATAATTTTGCATAATTACATCTACCTTTAATTTCTGGTGATGTTTTATTAGCAAACAATTAGTTAAAAATTATTAGAAAATTTGTTAAAAAAGTATCGACCGAGTAGTGGGTATCTAAATAATTTAATTTTTTTAATAATGAAATTGTTTTTGATCTTCTTTTAATAACAACATAAACCACCTCTAAAATTAATCGAGGTTTTCTAAATCGAGGGTTTAAGTAAACTTAAAAAAAAGGTAAAAAATTTGTTTTCTATTTCAATTTTCTTTTTATATTTACTCCTTATCTAAACATATCCAAGAGTCTACAAGTATTTGATGCTCAAGAGTCCATAAATATTTGATATTTAAAAAAAAGAAGAATTCTTAATTAATTCATTTAGAAACACGTTCCTTTAATTCTATACTATAGACTAAGTCTTTATTCATATCTAGCTTAATCATGGTTTTTTCTACGAGTGTTCTAATGCGGGGTTTATAATATTCAAGAATCATCACGCCAGGGAAAGCTGAACCTGCTGCAATAAGAGGGCTTATAATTTGTATTATTATCGCCATTTCGAATATACCTCTTTGTATTATAGGGGTTACCCAAAAAATAATCATTATAATTAAATTATACACAAACCCAATCCCGGCATATCCTTTAATAACTTTATATAGTGGACTGCTTGCTAAGTTAACGGCTTCAAATTGAACTCCTTTGATTTTTTTAGTTGTTACAAGACCAGAATCCATCATAACCCATATAGGAATAACGATTAGAGCGCAAGGGATTGTTATGATCCAAGCTAATTGCCACATTGTTGCAACATCAGGTAACGAATATATCATTGATGGGTTTACACTTCTCATAAATTCGACAATAATTTCTTGTCCTGATAGTGTAAAGCAAATATTGCCGACAAAGAATCCTAAAAGGATAGATCTTATCCAAATTTTACGGTATAATAAAGATCCGCTTAGTTTTTCAATATCTACAAGTCCTACTTTATGTTTTTTACTAAGTGTTTTAATATATATCTTTATAAAGATTGACGAAACAAAAAATATTGAAATTAATCCCGCAATTGTACCACATACCCCCGCCATTAATATCGCAAAAATCCATTCAATTTGAACGTTTCCAGGAGTAATAAAATCCCCTTCTGGGTTTGGCATGGGATCTGGCATAAAAGAAAAAGCTACAATCGAAAGAATAATCAACAAAGCATAAAGTATTATGAAGAATAAATAGACCTTCCGCGTATTACCATTCATAATTCATAAATCTATTTTATATATTTAAAATTAACCTTTATTCAAGTTTAACAATCGTGGGAGTCTCTGCCTTATTTGCTTTAGGCTATGTGCTCCTTTTTATTGCAAGTCTGTTTTTTCTCTAATTCAAAATAAAAAGATAATAAAAATAAGTTCAATTAAGCTTTTTTAATTTGTATGTAATAATCTTCTCCTTCGATCTTAAACTCCAAAACTGTGTCGCCATGAGTTTCTACATATCGCTTTATATTCTCGCCCGATTCACCAAAATCTCCAGAAACTTCCAAAATTTCTCCGCTTTGCATTTCGTTTAATTTTTTTTTAGTTCTAGCAACTGGTAATGGACAGACCAACCCGTCTAATTTTAGCTTGTGATTGTTGCTCATTTCTATAATTCACCATTTAGTTTTAACTGAACAAAACATTATCCGCTTCCACGCACATATCAACGAACCCGTTCATTGTTGTTTTTGATATCCCCGTCACTAATTCTTCGTCGTGTAAACCCCTTGCTTTCATACACACTCCACACGCTAACACTTTAGCCCCCTCTTCAATAACATCAGCCATCCATTTCCCAACATTATCATATGAGGAGGGGTTTTGGTTTTTCATGCCCACAAAGATACCATCTTCGACTAAAAAGATGTTGATTTTATGTCCTTCTAATAAAGAGGTATAGGCAAATCGTAACATGGTATAGGGTCTTTCAGATGTATAAGCACCACTTCCAATTACAATCGTAAAAGTCTTTTTCTTTTCTGTCATGTAGGTTTCCTTTTTAATTATGTTAAGATGATTAATTATGGTGTAGGAAATAAAAAAAGATTTACTAATTTTTTCGTAATAATTTATTCATAATTTCGATAAATTAATTAATTTGTACGATGTTTTATATAATAGAAAATATTTGTAATTTCCTTAAATAAAGATTAAAAAAAGCGCGGTGAAAGCAT
>JAUWZT010000117.1 GCA_030615145.1 Promethearchaeota archaeon
TTTTGTATTAATATTTTAATAACATTTTCCATTCCTTTACTGTCCATACTGCTATTATTAGATTAGCAACTTAAAATGGGATTTGAATAGAAAAATATATTTGAAATCGATAAAAAGAATAATAATTATTTGAAAAATTTTTTGATAAATTCTCCTATTTTCTCAATTCCTTCTTGACTTTCAGGTGCTAAAACAGCAAATGCTTGAAATACATGAATCATGTCTTCCCATATATCCAATTGTACTTCAACGCCGGCTTCTTTAGCCCGTGTTGCTAATCTGATAGCATCGTCAAGTAATACTTCTGCAGTTCCAACTTGAATGCATAAAGGCGGAAGATCTTTAAGATTAGCGTATAATGGAGACGCATAGGGGTTTTTCGGATCAGTTTTTCCTAAATACATACTGGCAGAAAACATTAAATCATCGGGGGTCATGAATGGATCTTCATGAACTTTTTCCTTCATTGAATCTCCAGTTAAAGCTAAATCCGTCCAAGGAGAAAGACAAACCGCAGCAGCGGGTAAAGCCATTCCCTCGTCACGTAATTTTACAAGAGTAGCCACCGTTAAACCTCCACCTGCAGAATCTCCTGCGATAACAATGTTTTGAGGTAAATATCCTTCTGTGTCAACTAACCAGCTATACGTCCTCGTTGAATCTTCTAAAGCGGCTGGAAAAGGGTGTTCTGGGGCTAAGCGATAATCTAGTATTAAAACTTTCGCTTTAGAAACTCTAGAAATCCTTTGTGTGAGTTCCTTATGGTATGTTATGGAACCTTCGATATATCCACCTCCATGTAAATACAATATAGCCTTATCTTTTACAACTTCTGGTGTGCTCATCCAAGCAGCAGAAATTCCGCCTACATCTATTTTTTCAAGTTTGACGTCTTTAGGAAGTGGTGCTAAACCTGAAAACTGATCTAGTGCGGCACGAGAATCATTAATTCTTTTTTTAATAGCAACTTCTCTATTTTGAATTAATGTTTTAATTACACGTTTCATTGCTTTACTAACCATACGATTCACTTCCAAGAGATTTTTATGAAATTCCAAAAATTTCTTACTATAATAAATAGAAATAATTACAAAAATATTTCTGAAGTGGTGATTTATTATTTTTTATTAAACAAAACAATTTAATTCAATTATTATTAATTGGTATTAGATATAAGATATTTAATCGTTAGTAGAGGAATAAACACATTACGAGAAGGTCTAAAAATTTGCCCACATTAATGAAAATCGCTCGAGATGGTAAAATCACCAAAGAAATGGCGTTAGTTGCCAAAAAAGAGCAAGTAGATGTAGAATTCGTCCGAAAAGGAATCGCAAAAGGCCGTATTATTGTTCCAAAATCCAATAAACGCGATATCGAACCTATTGGCATCGGTGAAGGTTTGTTAGTAAAAATTAACGCTAATATAGGCTCCAGCAAACGAGTATGTGATATTAACGAAGAATTAGAAAAAGCCAAGATCGCTGTAAAATATGGGGCTGATACCGTCATGGACTTAAGCACCGGAGTAACCGAGGACGATGTGAAAAACATTCGAAAACAAATTTTAAAAGAAATTAAAGTCCCAATAGGAACGGTTCCTATTTACCAATCCGCCTTAAGAGCGTTAGAAAAAAAAGGAGCTATTATAAACTTTGACGAAGATGACCTCTTTAATGTAGTAGAAGAACAGGCCAAAGAAGGCGTGGACTTTTTTACCATTCATGTTGGAATTACGAAAGAGATAATAAACTACCTAAAAGATCATCCGAGAACTATGGGAGTGGTATCTCGCGGAGGGACTTTTTTAGCCGCATGGATACTTGAGAACGATTTAGAAAACCCTTTTAATCGTAATTACGCCTATTTATTAGAAATGGCGAAAGATTACGATTTTACTCTCTCACTTGGAGATGGGATGAGACCGGGTAGTATATTTGATTCCACTGATTACGCCCAAATTCAAGAACTTATAGAGATATCGAAACTAGTAAAACAAGCTTGGGCACAAAATGTTCAAGTAATGGTTGAAGGGCCTGGACACATACCTGCTAATGAGATCGAAAGAAACATCAAAATAATGAAATCATTATGCAATAATGCACCTTTTTATGTTTTAGGACCACTCGTAACCGATATCGCTCCAGGTTACGATCACCTGGTAAGTGCTATAGGGGGTGTAATGGCAGGATTAGCTGGTGCTGATTATCTCTGTTATGTTACGCCCTCTGAACACTTAGCATTACCCAATAAGGAAGAAGTTAAAAGAGGAACAATTGCTTGTAAAATAGCCGCTCATGCAGTAAATATTGCGAAATATGGTAAGAGGGCATCAGATTGGGATTACAAAATGGATATTGCCCGAAAAAACCTAGATTGGGAAGGAATGATAAAATACTCAATCGATCCAGAATTATCTCGTGAGATTCATTATAGAAATGGGAGTGTTGGCGACGATGATGATGTATGCAGTATGTGTGGCGAATTTTGCGCGATAAAAATCTTGAAGGACGCTTTGGAAAAAAAAGCTTCAAAAAATATATTATAAATAAAATTCTAAGATATTATTTCTATAATTTTTCTGAGTTTTTCAATCATATCTTTCGAATTTTTACTAAATAATCTAATTATCGGTTCCTTCCCCATTGCTCCTTTATCCCAAATAATATCTGGTATTTTACCTTTATTAGCCATACTTTCTTTAATTAACCATTGCATCGTTGAAAATTCTTGTTTTTTAATCTTTTCTGGTTGATCTTCTCTAATAATCTCCTGTAATTCTAAATCAGTGTTTTGCTGAATTAAATCTATCCAGTTTGGATTGTATTTAAGATTTATTACGTAATTAATTGAGTTATCGAATTCTTTTGCCGAAAGTATCAATCGAGCAGTATGATCGGTGGCGCCAAACTTTATTTCTCCGGAAGCTTGGGGATAACCATTGATAATTGTAATTCTACCTTCAATACCCGCGATGTCCTCTTTTATAGTGGCGTTAGGTAGGGACCCAGATATATTCATTCTAACTTCAGGAATCAATTTGCTAAATTTTTTCAATCTAGAGATAAAATTGTAAATTTCCTTAATTTGATTTATAACTTCCACTCTTTCTTCTGAAATAGTTAAATCTATTACTTTACCTTTATTGGGTAATTCAATAAACTTCTGAAATTTAGCATCAAAAAAAATTTCTGCTTTTTCAATAGCCTTAGCTAAGGGATTTCCTTTAGCAAGAAAAGCTGTTATAGCAGAAGAAAAAACACATCCCGTTCCGTGGACATTTCCATTAAAAGATAATTTTGGCTTTTTATATAATTTAAATTCATAATTTTCATTAGAACCTATTCCTTTACTAATACATACTAGATCGAAAATCTCTCCCTGTTTAGTTCCTGCACTTTTAATAACAACTGCTTTCTCCGCATCCAATGCTTGATTATCAGAATATAACTTTTTTATCAGTATTATTGCTGCTTCTTTGAGCTCAGCAATATTTTCTATAGTTTTATTTGATAAATCTCGATTTGCATAAAAACCGGCTTCATTTATATTTGGTGTAAGGACTTTTATGTACGGAAACAAACTTCTTTCTATTTCTAATTCGAATCCTTCGCTCGAGAGTCTTTCACCTGCGCTAGAGATGGAAACAGGGTCCAAAATGACGATTAATTCGTGTGTTCTAACTACATCTACGATAATATCTAACGCTTTAACATCTGGAATCATCCCTATCTTTACAAACTTAACAGGATAAGAAGTAAAAATAGCATCTAGCTGTTTATTTAAATCGTCTGAAAGAGATTTATATCCATAAAATTCTGTTGCTGATTGATAAGTAATAGCCGTTATTACAGAAAAAGGGTGTACTCCACACCTATCAAATGTTCTAATATCCGCTTGAATTCCTGCTCCACAAGTAGGGTCTGAACCTGCAATAGTTAAACAAAAAAGTTTCATTTTATATTATTAGTAAAAATCAAAACTTAATTAACTCTATCATACGCCCATTTTGCCTGATCTTTTAAACCTATGGCGTCATAGGATTTTCCAAGATATAAAAACCCTTGTGGATAGTTATATTTTTCTTTTACTAATTTAGTTAATAAGTTAATTGCCATATCATAACGACCTCTCAAGTAATTAATCTTTCCCTTTAAAAACATAAGGTTTTGACTTTTTTGATTTGAAGTGGTATCGTTATCATGTAAATCTAACCTTGATAGAGCATACTCGTATTCTTTCGCATCCATTAATACCTCAATTGATTCAACAAATTTCAGAAATATCATTTTTTCAGCAATTTTCCCCATCTGTTTGACTTTTTCTTGCTTTAGTTCACTTTCTAAAGCTTCCTGTTTTTCTTGCTCCTTTTGTTGAATAAAATCTTTAAAGACTTCAATAACGTGATTCGAGTACGGTTCTCTACATAAAGGACAGTTTGAAGCGTGAAGTAGCCATTCTTTCAAGCAATCAGTATGAGTAGGATGTCCGTTAGGACACTCCTCGAAAGAATCTACACCTTCAATAATATCCAAATGACAAATAATACAAGTGACCATATCTATCTATCTATCAGAAAACTATTTAATAAATTATAAAATTATTACTTTTAAACCTAGGTTTTTATTAATAATTACATCTAATATAATCGTATTATTCTTGAACCCATCATGTCTTTAAACAAAAAACGACTTTTTAATGAAATTCTTACTAACTTTCTGCTTGTTAATGACGATGTAGAGGCTCTAATTGTATCTGATCGCGAAGGTTTTATTATAGCTGGTCAAAAAAAAGAAAGCACTGATATGGAATTAGTATCTGTATTAACCGTATTAATAAATCCACTTTTAGAAAGAATACGAGAAGAATTTGCGTTTAAAAAGTTTGGATCAGCTAGTTTTGACACCGAAAAAAATCGATTGCTCTTTATTTCTATAGACGAGAATATCACTCTTAGCGTAGTTTTAGACCTTTTAGCTTCTGTTGATAAAATTAGCCCTTTTGCTTATTTTCTAGCAGAAAAAACTGCTCAAATTATATTTGCAAACGAAGGTGATTCAATTCAAGTTAATATACCGAATTTTGAAATAGAATCTAACATTTCTGATAGTAACAGTAGAATAAAAGAACAAATATACCAACTCCGTTTAGATTCGGGAGGGATTTATAAGTTTAAATTCATAATAATTGGAGATAGTTCAGTAGGAAAAACTTCTATTATAAGAAGGTTTGTAGAAAATAAATTTACTCTCGATTATCGGGCAACATTAGGGCTGAATGTGTTATCTCACTCAATTAAGTTTTATGGAAACGAGGTATCTTTATCACTTTGGGATGTAGGCGCACAAGAATACTTTAAACGCTTCAGAAAGACTTATTATGTAGGTGCACAGGCTGCTTTTATAGTTTTTGATGTATGCAATCGAGAATCATTTGATAATGTCAAAATTTGGTATAAAGAACTAGATGAATTTTTAGGAAATAAGAAAATTCCTATAACAATCGTAGGAAATAAGGTAGATTTGTCTGATCAGCGAATTCTTCAATATGTAAATGGTGTTGCTTTAGTTGATGAGCTTTCAAAAGAATATACTGGCGGAGATTTCTCTTATATTGAAACTAGCGCCTTAACAGGCGAAAACATAGAAGATGCGTTCAGCTTGATAGCATATCATTATATTATGAAGAGTAAAGAAAGAGAAGAACAAAAGCTAAAAGAAAATTTAATAGCTCAAATTAATTCGATTTTAAATAAGAAAGGAAAATTAATTGTCTCGTTTGTAACAGATAGTCCGTTTTGGAGTCCAGGCTTACAAATCTTAAACGAAGTAAATAAATTGTGCGAGTGTGAGAAAGTAATCGACGACAAAGAAAAACGATTATACGAGTATTCCAATGGGTTGTTAATAAAGAACTTCCTTTTTGATAATTTAGATGTAATAGATTCAGATGGAGTTTTCGTTATATTTGACGCTCGTGATAGGAAGCATATCGAACCAAAGTGGAAAGAAGTTGTTGTTAATATAATCCAAAACCTTGGCGAAAATAAGGTTGCATTAATAGGTGTAAGAGTATCTGATCAGAGTGAATGGTCAAATATTATGGAAGAATTTAATGTTAACGAATATCTAGAAAAAACGATGGTCTCTCTTTTATTTTTTAAGATTGGTTTCGAGTATCGCTTGGAAATCTACGACCAACTTGAAGTAATGTTTAACACCATCATAAACCTCTAAAATTTTCTCCAATATTTCTAATTAAAATTTTATATATTGAAATAGCTACTTTTAAAAATAAGTTATGTTATAATTATGATAAATAGAAATTCCGTTCAATATTATACATATTTAAAGGTAGATTCGATTGTTTATAAACAGAAATAAACTTTTTAAAGAGATTCTAAGTAATTTTTTAGAAAGATTTGCAGATGTTGAAGCAATTATCGTCTCAGACATCGAAGGATTAGTTATTGCGGGAGATAAAAGAAAAGATATTGACGTCGAAATTGTATCCGTTTTAACTACACTAATAAACCCGATTTTAGAAAGGATACGAAATGATTTCTCTTTCAAAAAATTTGGTACTGCCGCGTTTGACACAGATGAGTACCGTTTACTTTTTGTTACTATTGACGAAGAGAGAATATTAAGTATAATTTTTAACAGTATGTCGTCAGTTGAAAAAGTTGCACCATACACTTACTTCTTGGCGGAAAAATCAGCTCAAATTTTAAACGCCCAAGCGGGCGATTCAATACAATTGGCAATTCCCGATTTTGAACAAGAAATAGATCGCCATAGAAAATTGAAAGATTCAATATATCAATCGGAAGTTGATGAATATGGTAAGTATGCCTTTAAATTCGTAATTATTGGTGATCATACGGTTGGAAAAACATCATTGATTCGACAATTTGTAGAGGGCAAGTTTTCACACGATTATAGAGCCACTATTGGTCTTAACATCTTTGCTCATAATTTTGACTTTCAAGGAAACGAAATTTCAGTTTCGCTCTGGGATTTGGGCGCGCAGCAATTCTTCAAACGTTTTCGCAAGATATACTACAACGGTGCAGAAGCCGCCTTTATTGTGTTCGATCTTACTAGAAGAGAATCTTTTGATAATGTAAAGAGTTGGTATAAAGAAATATCTGAACTTATCGAGGAAACAAATATTCCTATAGTGATTATTGGTAACAAAAGCGATTTGACCGAACAACGATTAATATCTACCGAAGAAGGAGAAGAATTAGCCAAATCGGTATCTAAAACTGGCTCATCCTATATAGAAACGAGCGCACTTACTGGAAATAATGTCAAAGACGCATTTGAATTAATTGCTTATCATTATATCGTAAAAAGTAAAAAAAAGGAAAAAGATAGAATTAAAGATGGTTTAATAGAAGCGATTTATTCCGCTTTAAAAGAGTTGATTATATTGGAATTAACTTTTATTACTTATAACTTAAGCTGGAACCCTGGATTCCATACTATAATGGATATCGAAAAACTAGGCGATTTTTCTAAGATAAAAGATAGTAGCGAAGAAAAATTATACACTTACAAGAACGGAGTGATCTTAAGTAGTTATCTTTACGATAAATTTAACCTTTCTAATTCTGACGGTGTTTTTTGTATATTCGACGCTAGAGATAAAGAACACATCGATCCTAAGTGGAAGGAGGTTTTAATTCAAATTATTCGAAAAATTAGAAAAAAACGAACAATTATCGTTGGAGTTCGAGTTTCTGACGACCAAAACTGGTCCCAATTAATGGAAGAATTTGTTATTGACGAAGATTTAGAAGAAAAGGTTGTATCGATAGTGTTTCTCAAAATTGGTTCTGATTACAGAGAAAAAATATACGATTACCTTAAGCTCATGTTACACGCAATAGTTAACACGAGAAACTTAAAATAATAATATATTACTTTTTCAACCTAATTTTTAATTGTTCGGCGATTAAATCGTCCATTTCCTCGGTTGAGAGAGTTTTTAATTTTTCGCTTTGTGATCCAAGATGTCACATAGTTGAGATTCCCATTAATAACCTCTGGGGTGGCCTGATTAACGGTGCCGTCTATGGAGTATTAGGAGCGATGGGATATTTAGGTGTTCGTTCGATCTGGAGAAAGTTAAAGAAATGAAAAAATTAAATTTTAATTAATTATCTATTTTATTTTTAGAAATTTTTTATGTTATAACTTTCGAGAATCTAATATTTAAAATTTTAAGTCAATTTAGTGTTATGTAATCAAAATCAAGAAGGTAACAAAGTCTTTGAAATTATTAACTTTTATCTTGAAACTATATCAAATAATAGTATTTTTACCAAAATTAGCTCATCTCCTCTATGCTTAAATCTGCTTCGTCTACATTTTCCAAAATAAAAAAAGATCTCTGATCTAAGGGCTCAGAAGCATCCCGCCCGCTTTTCTTCTCTAACATCGTAATTTTGTCGATTGGAAGAAATTATTAACCGAAACATACTCTATCAAAAATATTACGCAAGTTTTAAATATTTAAAAGAAAATATATAATATAATAAGGTTCAAATTGAAAAATGTGAACTTTAGAAAAAAAAAAGTTTTTTCGGTTAAAATAACCTTAATATTGAGGAAATTAGCCGAAACAATTAAAAAGTGGAGGAATAAAACAATGGCAAAGAAAGTATTCGCTTGGTCTCCCGTTCGAAAGTTAATGAAAGATAACGGCGCTGAAATGGTTGCTCGTGAAGCAGTAGACGCTCTAATTGATTATTTAGAGAAAGCTGCTAGAAGGGTAACAAATAAAGCTCTTGAAATGACTCGTCACGCCGGTCGAAAGAAATTAACTAACAACGACATGACTCTGGCAATGACGTTATTATAGGCTTCAATTTTTCTGTAAAAAATTATTTAATTTTCTATTTTTTTTTTATTTTCTATTTTTATCATAACAATTCTTAAATAAATCCTTCCTAATTTATTAAAACCTACTGATAATAACTTTCTTTAATAAAGTATCATCAATTATTACTTGGCTGGGAGCATCGCTGTATATTTCTATTAGCTCTAAATTTGGAAATGCGTGCAGTATTTTTGGGATTTTTACTTTTCCAAAACAGAATATTTTTAAATGTGAAAGCGATTCTAATTGGATATCAAATTCAGGAATTATGTCGCTCAAATCGTTAATATAAAGATATAATCGCCTTAATTTTGTAAAATTACTGATTTCCCTTGGTACACAAGTACAATTCTTATCTAATATTAGTTCAAGTTCATCCAAGTTTCCATAATATGCACTAAAATAATATTGGTTATCTTGTAATTCATTCATTCCGCGATGGATATTGAAAAATTTTTCTCTTAAATCATCAAAATTAAATACTAGATTATAGCGCTTGTTAATTCTTTTAGAAACCGCTTCTAAAGCAATCGCTTCTTCAATATTAAGAACCGCATAAATTAAATCTTCTTGATTAAGAAAATCATCATAATTTTCTAAAAGAAGATATCTTATTACTTGAGGTACTTTACTACTTAATCTTTTAGCAATCTCTTCTCTGAAAACAATTTCTGCATTAAAATCTCCTGCTTTAACAAGTCTTTTTAATAAGGGAAATGCTAAATAAGAATCTAAAAAAGCTGTGTTGTAATTATTCTCTGCCCAGACATGAATACTCGAACAATGAACCCAAAATTCTTCGATTGGTGAAATTATTTTGACTTCCTTTTCATGTTGAAAGATTACATTTTTTTCATAAAAATTTAAAATTTCATCCATTGATTCAAACTCTTTTAAAGGATATAAACCTGTAGTTGGAATATTAAGAATAACAATCTGACAAGATCTAAATTTTTTTCCATCTACATAAATGAATGTTTTTAATCCTTCTAATTTCAACTTCAGATAGTCGTTAACTTTAAACTCTAAACTACTCAATTTATCACAAAATCTTCTATACTTAATAAAAATAAGAAATTTTATCTATTTTAATATTAACCTTCTATGAAAATAATAAAAAAAGATGAAAAGCACATGTTTGACATAAAATTATTTATTTTCTATTTTTTTATTTTAAATGTAAAAATATTAATTTTTACTCTCATTCATATTTCTTAATCAAATTCAATGAAATATGAATTTTATTTAATGTTAAAACATGACAGAAGAAAAAAAAGAAAAAGAAGATAAAGAAGAAGAAAATGACGTATTTCCTTTCATAGAAGGGGAAACCATCGATTTAGTTGCTGGAAACTCTAAATGGGCTAATTTAACTTGTAAATGGATGAACGATCCAAAAGTCCGTCATTATTCTCGAAATATGTGGCCAATTACTCTCGAAGATGTAAAAAAATGGTTTGAACCTGCACCAGACAGACAAATGAGGGAATTTATTGTCTTTACAATTTACCATAAGCAATCAAAACAACCAATCGGTAGTATGGGATTCAGTCGCATTAATTGGGTCAGTAGAAATGCTAATCTCTTTGCAACAATAGGAGAACCTGAATTTTGGGGGAAGGGTATAGCTGGTGAAGCTTCAAGGTTAATGATCAATTACGGTTTTACTGAATTGAATTTTCATAAAATTTTTGCTGGAATCTTTACACCAAATAAAAGATCTTTTCGAGCAGCTGAAAAATTAGGATTTGAAAAAGAAGGCGTTTTAAAAGAAGAGATGTATGTTGACGGGCAATATCACGATGTGCATAGATTCGCATTGTTTAAACGAGATTGGAAAAAGAAAGACGAATAATAATTATAAAGTAAAGGAAATTATCTGAATTGATTAATAATGACAGAAGAAAAAAAAGATAAAGAAGATAAGGAAGAAGAAAATGACGTATTTCCTTTCATAGAAGGGGAAACCATCGATTTAGTTGCTGGAAACTCTAAATGGGCTAATTTAACTTGTAAATGGATGAACGATCCAAAAGTCCGTCATTA
>JAUWZT010000197.1 GCA_030615145.1 Promethearchaeota archaeon
TTTAGATGAAATTATTAATAAATTACAACAAAATAAAAAGAAACAAAAAATAAATTCTAAAGAAGAGCTTGAAAAGATTAAGATCATAGATGAATGGAGGGACTTTCTTACCCGAGAGGAGGGAATGGAATTTTTTGAAAAAATTAAATTCAATTCAGCTAGAGCCCTATTCTGTACAATAACAGGACTTGAATTTTATAATAAAAGAGGTTTATTAGATTGTTTTCTTCCTTTTGACTTCATGTTTTTAGACGAGGCTTCCCAAATTGATATTCCTCTTTTATTTCACGCATCACAGTTTTGTAAAGCTAATATAATTGCAGGAGATAAAAATTTAGTGCAACCTTTTAAAATAGAGGATGATTGGAAATCAATATCGATGAATGTTATAGATGAGCTCGAAAGAAATTACAACGAAGCAATTCCAGAATTGTTTGTCACATTTTATAAACAATACCGAATGAATCCCAAGATTTTTTCGATAATCCATGAAGAAATGTTTACCGAAATGAATAAAACGATTGGAAACCCAATTGAAAGCTTTGTTAAAGAATCTGAATTATTTTCTGTAAGGAATCAAGATCCTTATATGCACAGTGACCCAATTAATTTAATTGACACCACTAATTTAGGACCAAAGGCAAGATGGATTAATAAAACTAACCAGATTGAGGTAGTTATTATAGAAAAAACACTTGAACAATTGAATAATATAAGTAATTGGGAAAATCACTCATTTAAGAAACCTGTCAAGATTTGGATAACTTCGCTATATTCATCCCAGGTAGAATTGATAAAAGAAACTCTTGAACCTTTGAGAGAAAGCTGGAATAATATAGATATTAGTGTTTCTACTGTCCGTAGTTTCACTGGCGATGAAGCAGATGTAGTAATATGGAGTATTACGAAAGCTCCACTTAATTATTTAAAAAACATAATGAATTTAAAAAGTATTTATCCAAGAATGCTAATGAGGGCTGATTTAGTTTATGATTTAATTACGCGGTCAAAAGGAAAACTCATAATCGTTGGCGTAAAGCAAGTGTTGGTGAAAACTGCAAATAATATGCAAGCGCGAAATCAAAAAAATTATAAGCAATTTGGTAAAGTATTAGAAAGGATTATTAAGGAGGGCGTTACAATTGCTAAGTGAAGATATTCCTCTTGGTTTTACTATAATTGGTAAGTCAAAGGTTATCGATCTTCATATTACTAAAGCTATTTTAAAATATCGTAATCCATATCATAAATTAGTAAAACTTCTACTTCGATTTGCTAAGTTAAACAATAGTTTGAAAGAAAAAACTCAGATTTCTTTAGAGGATGTGGAACATTATTTTGGATTACAGAAAGAGCATGCTGAAGAGGTAATAACTAGTTTAGTTAAAGATGGATTCTTGAGAGAATCTCAGGAAATTGTAAAAGAGGGAGATATAGGGGTAGGGCATACCTACATTCTAAACGACAGCGCTATTATTAGCATAGATAAAGATCCTTACAAGGAAATAACCAAGGATATTGATTATTATATTTCTCTATTCCCAAGATTATTCATTCCCGAGCATTTATTTGGATTTAAAGAAATTAAAGCAAGCAAAGATCTTTTAACAATAATTCCTGAATTGGATATAAATAATATTTCCACCTCAATTATTAGAAAAATGCTTAAAATTCCCGAACAATTTCTTCGAATTTCAGATAAAGGTATGCAATCTCATAGTGAGATGAAGACAACTGTCAATATAAGATTAGTGCCTCAAACCAAGAATGGTGATTTTAAATGCTCGTTAGCTAAAAGAAGTAGGTTAAAATGGGCAGAAAAAGATAGAATCATGGGGGAAGGTCATCCTGATTATGATTTAATAAAGAATTGGTTAAATACATTAGATATAGAAAAGCTAATTGAAGAAAAATTACCTCCTCAAAATAATGGTTTTAAATATCATTTAGTAAATCACGATGAACATTTTTCTTGGTTAATCATTATAGATGAAATTACTGAAAAGAAGACCGTTGAATTTCTCAAAAGACTAGAATTTTTGCAGTATAGATTTGATTTAAGAAATATTATTTCAGAGATAACGATAAAACTATCTGATAATAATTCATGTCATCAAGATCTAGAGAATTTAACCGTAAAATGTCGCTTCCAAATCGTATTACAGGAGAAATGTGCTTTTTCTTTTTTTGCAGAATATCTATCTCGATCGATATTTAATTTTCAAATAAAATATAGCCAAGTTATTCCACTAATCGAGAAACACTATGAAAAATTTCTCGGTTTTTTTAATCTAAAAGAAAGATTGTTTCCTATACCTTCGCTTGATCAATTGAAACAGTATTATTGGGATGTAGAGAAATATAGGATGGCTTACTTACTTATGTATGGAGGAGATTTGTTATGAGCGTAAGTGGTAAGAAAATTTCGTTCCTTATTACTCATAATAAGAAGGGTGTTGTTAGTTTAAAGGAAGAAATCGTTAGACTCATTAATTCTGCAGAAAAAAACATTTTTCTCTCAACCTGGCTTTTGAATTTAGAAGAAGTAAAAGATGTCCTATTAAAGAAAGCGTCTGAGTTAAAGGGACACATTTATTGTCTAATGGCAATTGAGAGAAACAACTACCGATATCAATTATCTCCAGCCTATAAAAATTCTGTAGAATCGGAAATTGATGATTTACAGGAGAAATACAATTTTAAAGCACTTCAAGAATTATCTGGGAGTAATTCATTAGGTGCCGCAGTTGAAATTAGAGGCCATTCAAATTGTCATGCTAAGTTCCTAATCATAGATGAAAAAGTAATGGTGATTTGTTCAGCAAATTTTACTCATTCATCGTTGGAAATTGGCCCATATCCAATTCTAAATAGAAATGAGGTAGGCTTACGAATTGAGGATACAAAATTAGTCCAACAATTAACTATTCTTTTCAAAGATATGTATCTTCTTAGGTATAATGCGCAATATCCATTTAAGGGTCCAGAAAAGGGTGAGATCCATCCAGTCGTCTATTCAAGGCAAATTATTCATAATAATAAAAATAATTTGTCTGAATTAATTGATACAAAAATTAATCCAACAAATGGTCTTGAACTAATTTGGACTTATGATATAATAGACGAGAAATATTACCCTACTAGATTTAACCCTAAGAAATTTCTTGACAGATTGAAAGATATCCTCGAAAATGAAGATCAATTTGTATATATAACTGCTTATAGTATTGCAGATCTTGCTGGTACAGAAATTGATGACCTTTTAATAAGGAAAGCTAATGATGAAAAGATTAAAATAATCATAATAATCGATGTAAAAAATAAAGATAGGTTACCTGAGAAATTAAAGGAACTTGAAGCTCTTGATAATTTTGATATTTTTTACCATCCCGGAACCCACGCGAAATTTATTTTAACTTCTAAGAATTGGATGATATCAACAGCAAACATTGATGGAACCCATGGTCTTAGAAATAGCTTCGAAGTGGGTATCTTAGGAGTTGATCCTGAAATTTACCAAAAATTCAAGGATTTTTACTTCGATTTACTTTCAGAATGTCAAAATTCTAAAGAAATCCTGTCTCAAATAAGTTCTAATGAACGATTAAGATGTGGAAAATGTGGTAGAAGCTTTATTAATAAGAATAATTTAAATGATCATCTTAATAGTCTTACTCATCAACCTAGAACTATAGATTGTCCTCATTGTGCGATGAAATTTAAATCAGAACAGAGTTTAAATCAACATATTAAGGTAAAACATTTAGAATCAAATTAATTTTCCTTCTCTTTTTTAATTAATGGAAAAAATCTAGGTATATAAGTTATTTTCTGAGATTCTTCAAATAAGAGAATTTTTCTTTTTCTGAAAAAATTGTAAAGATTGCCACACTTAAAATCCAAGCTAATATAGAAATTGTCAATATCCATTCAAACAATGAAGTGAAAAATATTGAAGTGAGAATTATTCCTAATATGAAAATTATTATGAACACAATGAATGAACCACCAACAAAATATCCTAGATAAGTAAGCAATTTAGGATATAGTTCATCTTGATCCATTAAATAACTATACAAAACGATATAAAAAGAGGAACCAAAGAACGCAACAATGGCTATAGACCCGTGAAATAAAGCAAAAGTGCCAGAAATTTTTACATTTAATAATTGCAGAAAACAATATCTCTTTGATTGTTTTATCATTTGAACTGATATTTAAATTAATTTTTTTACTAATAATATTTTTTCGGGGAGCTATGATTAATCACTTTTTACACACCCTCTCGTTCTAAAAAAGTTAATACTTCGGTATAGAACCGTACTGCGCTTCCATTGGCTCCGTCTACTCTTTTAAGCTGTCTAATGATTTTAACGCTGACTTCTCGACGCTTCTTAACTCGTATCAGTTGGAGGATGGCCTTGACCGTTCTATTTAGGTATTTTGGTCCTTTTGACGGATTACTCATTTCTCAACCTCAGTATAATACCTATCGTTTCTTTTGATATAAATCTTTTTCACTAGTAGTTCGATCAATCTTAAACCCTCATAAAGAATTAGAGTTAGGATTTTTGCTGGAATTGTTGGAAGTGGGATAGGGAACAATTACATAGAATTGTTTTTGACGCAATTCTAACAAGATTTTTTTGCTCTCTACGAGCCGTTCGAGCACTGAATAAAACATCGTTTCAGATTGTATGCCGTGAACTCCAAGGTGGCATTTAACTTGATACAAATCGGGATTATTTCCTTTTTGCCACTCACGTTCCAAAATTGTGAGCAAAATTTCGCTCATTTTATTAAAATCCAATCCTGAATATCTAAACTCGTTTGGAATTTTACTCTCACCTAATCAATCAAACTTATTTTTTTGTGTTTCATCTTCATTTTTTTCTTTTCTATCTATTTCTGCTAAGAATTTTGTGTGCGAAATCTTATTGCTTCTAAATAACAATATATCCCTATTTTCTTCTGTAAAATTAGCAATATAGTTGCCGACGCGGATTCTATTCTGAATTGTCGTAGCTGATAGCTCAGAACGCAATCCAATCAACTCAACGAAGCTTGGAACTTTCCTACGAAGCTTAATTCCTTCAAATAAATTGATGACGATAGCTTTATCTACGAGTGGGGTGCTTTTAGCCCAAGTAACACTTAGTGTTACTTGGTCAGGTAATAAATTTCGAACAAAATTTTCACATTCTTTCGCCTTAGGGATTCGAGGACCTCCATGCTTTACGCCTATGACTGCGCGTTCGTACACTTTTTTAAGATAACTGAGCGATAAATCTACTTTATAAGCAGAAAAAGGCTTGTCTTTTATTAATTTTAACGATTTAACTAACTCTAGTATAAACACTCTCGGATTCTCGATTAACTCGTATTTAATAGAGTTTAAATCAGCTTTTATTACGTCTTTAATCTTGACTTTATTCATTTCTTTTTCTTATTATCGTTAATTCAAATTCAATTCGGTAAATTTTCCGAGAGTTCGCTCTGTAAGACCTTTCTAAATTCTTTTCGTGCAGAATTATTTAAATGAGAGGTGTTTATCCCCCCCAACTCTTCTTCTCTTTCTAAAGATAATATGAAGGTAATAGCATGAGAAACTATAGACCTGTTTTTTTTGTTTTTCAAGAGCTCCATTAACTTCCTGAGTTCTCCAGCCTTCCAGAAAAAAAGGGCTTTCTTTTTCGCAGTCTTTTTTTCTCTCTTTTTATGATTGTCGTCATACTCGTCTTCTTCATCGTCTTCTTCATTAGATTTGGAAATCTCTTCGAACTTAGAAAAAATTTCATCGTATAAATTTTGCTCATTTATTACGTATGAACTCAACACGCTTTCTCCTCATTAGAATGCAAATTATTATAATCATTATCGTATTAATGACTTCAATCATGATAAGTATCCTGACTACAATCAGTATTACAATCATTAATAATTACAAAAGAAACTTAGATATTTAAATATTACCACAATTATTTGATATATAAATTAAATAAGATACTATTTAGGTGAGCATTCGAATGACGGGAAAAACGATCGTGAAATTCAAAAAATATCCATCACATGGGTCAGGTCACATAAACGTTCCAAAAGCAATTAGTGGCGCTCTTAAATGGAATCCGGACGACGAGATTGTTATCGAATACGAAGTGATAAATGGAAGAAAAGGAATATTTCTTTTTAAGCTCACGGAAGAGTAGACGGTGGACTTTCTTCATTCCAATAAATGGCAACCATACTCAAATGTCCTTCTTCTAAGCGTTTTAAATCTTGGTATTGACAATTATTTTCTTTCTTTAATTTCTTAACTCAGAAATTTATTATTTGCCAAGCTCCTTTTATCTGCTTCTTTATCTTTTTTCCAGAATCTCTTATATCTTTCTTTATTCGTGAAGCCTTACTCCCATCTTTTGCCAATACTTAGATAAATTAAAAGTGCTGCGCAAAATGCTATTACGAGATTAACGATAGCAATAAAATTTTTAAAAAA
>JAUWZT010000015.1 GCA_030615145.1 Promethearchaeota archaeon
TTGGGTCGCTTACATCAATGATTTCCAATCCGTCTGGACCATCTGCTACATAAGCAATACAACCAGAAACGGTCACACCCCACGTATTATTTGAACTATCGCCATATCTGCTTAGTAGTGTAGGATTGGCGGGATTGCTCACATTAATGATTTCTAATCCATCCATACTATCACCAACATAAGCAATATTACCTGAAACATCTAAATCTACTGTATCATTATTACCATCACCATATTTTCCTAACAAAATAGGATTATATGGATCTGATATGTTAATTATTTCTAATCCATCCTCATAATCTGCAATATAAGCAATACTTCCTGACACTTCTACATCATAAGTATTATTATAATTATCACCATATTTGCCAAGTAATGAAGGCGATGTTGGATCGCTCACATTAATGAGTTCTAGACCATCTTCTATATCCGGCACATAAGCGATATCCCCAGAAACACATAAACGAAATGCTCTATTATACGCATCTTCATATCTACCGAGGAATGTAGGATTGGTTGGATCACTCACGTCAATTATTTCTAATCCATCCATACTATCCGCAACATAAGCAATATCACCAACAACGTATACTCCATATGATAAATTATAATCATCACCATACTTACCTAATAATGATGGAGTTAGCCATTGCCCACTAAGATATCCATTATTATAGATCTCTAAACCCTCATATTTATCTGCTACATAAACAATATCACCAACGACATGAATACTTTCGGGGTAGTTATTTCCATAACTCAATCTACCTAGAAAAGTAGGTTTTGCAGGATCAGTTACATCAAATATTTCTACCCCATAGCTATAATCTGCACAGTATAAAATATTACCACTGACAAATAGCTCTTTATGACCCATATCATAACTAACTTCTGCCATTTTTATAGTTTTGTTAGGATTGCTCACATCTATGATTTTAAATCCTCCCACATAATCTGCCACATAAGCAAAATTATCTTGGATATGTATATTGGTAATAAGTGCCCCATCATCAAAATCTCCTAATTTTTTTGGGTTGCTTGGGTTGCTCACATCGATAATCTCTAAACCATTAAAACGACACGCTAAATAAGCGATATTACCAGAAATATAAACATCCTGTACTGCAACTCCCCCATAATCATAAAATCCTATTTTTCGAGGATTTGAAGGGTTGCTCACATCGATAATTTCAAGACCATCATCGAAATCCGCCACATAAGCAATACCCCCGGTGACATAGACTCCAAGTGTTTCATTATAATCATCACCATATTTACCAAGCAGTATTGGGTTAGTAGGATCACTCACATCAATAATATTTAAACCATCAGCACTATCTGCCACATAAGCAACACTCCCGGTTACATAGACTCTATATGATTGATTAATATTATCACCATATTTCCCAAGTAATGTTGGACTGGTTGGATCACTCACATTAATAATATTCAAACCATCACCATAATCTGCCACATAAGCAATATCACCACAAACAAATATACCTACTGAATCATTCCATGTATCAGAATAACTGCCGAGGAATGATGGAGATACTGATTGTGCACTTATTTTAGGTACTAAATTATCTTCGCTACTGAATTTATTTTTTCTTGCGAAGGGTATACCTACTAGACTTAACAGTAAGATTATTACGATTCCGTATTTTATTGAATTTGTCCTAATCTTCCCAATTTTAATTGTTTTTTTTTTAAACATAGAATTTTCTACCACAAATTTTTATTAATAATAATAATTCCTTGTCAGATATTTAACATTTTCGTATATATTTTTACCATATTCTATAATAATTGTGGATTTCATTAATTCTTAATTGAGATTTTATATGATATCCGACATTTATTAATAATTCAATATTAGATTCCGACATTTATTAATAATTCTTTATTAGATTCCGACAAATATTTAATGAAGCAAAAATAAAAGCTGCGAAATTAGGTTTAATTCCTAAAGTAATTGAAGTTAAATCCGGTTTATTAAAAAGGAAAGATCTTCAAGTACCTTGTTATACTAAAATTTTATGGAAAAAATAAGAAAACTTTGAAGGTTTGAAATTATCTTTATAAGTTTTTATATAAATTTTTCAATTTCATAATTAACATGCGCTTCTTAATTATGATCATATAATTTACTTTAATAAATTCAAACAGAAATTAAATCACAGCATTGATCGGAAAGTATAGAATAATAGAAAGAATCGCTGCAATTGGAAAAGTTAATAACCAAATTGCGATGATTTTCCATAATCCTTTTTTCATTGGTGTATTGCTTGCTTTTGAAAGTCCTACTAATGATGACACGAGTAAATGAGAACCAGAAAGAGGGATTTTTTGAATGGTCCCAATAAGCATAACGGCTGCTGTTGGTAATTGCACGGCAAATGCCGTACTCGGCCGAAGTTCCGTCATTTTACCTAAGCTTTTAATAACAATTCTTCCCAAAACCATTACACCAGCGGCTAAACCAAAACCAGTCATGAGTAATAATAAAGTTAGATTGATCCCATCTCCAACTCCAACAACTATTCCAACTGCGTTAGAACAATCATTTCCTGCTCTAGAGAAGGCTGTAATACATATGATAATTAAGATTATGTAGGAATACTTGTTCTCTGATTTTTCAAAGTCTTGGAATCCTTTTAAGGACTTGAGTTTATGTTTATTAAGTACCTTAACAACGCCATATGTTACCGTAAAGCCAATTATTGGAGATGCTAACCACCATATACTCATTTCTAGTATTGTGCTCCAATTTACACCTTCTCCACCTCCTAATAACAACCCTAGTCCTATAATTCCTCCTATTGTAGCGTGAGTTGACGAAATTGGAAGCCCGAAAGCGCTAGATAATATTAACACAATGGCAGTACTTATCAAAATGGTCATAACAACAGCATTCCGGTTAATACCAGTAGCTTCATAATCTAATAAAAGGATCTTGTCCCCTACTGATTTAGAAACACCTTCCCCTAATAAAAATGCTCCAGCGATCGCAAATATCGCTGCTAAGATGATAATTTGTTTCATATTAAGAATTCGTGATCCATAAAGCGGGGCCATCGTTTCATCGTTAGCGCCAATTCCAAAACTTATGATTATAGATATTATTAAAAATATGATTAATATGTATTCTAACGCCATTTTACCCATCCATCCATTTCTATTTACTAGGGTATTTTATAATTAATCCTCTTAGATAATCTGACGTTTCTTCGACCCACGATACAATTTCATACATATATGTTACTAATTTTGAAGTTAAGTATACTTTGGTGGGATCGTCCTTCATTTTGTATACTTTTCCGAGCAAGTTAAACTTAGCCGTTCGTGCTTCTCTCTTTATCTCTTCAATTTCAAAAGTTTTCTTGTATGCACCGTTAAAATCAGTTTCAATTAAAATAGCACAATTTACTAACTCTTCGACAGCTTGACTGCATGCGCTATATAAATTTTTGAATTCGTCTTTGATTTCCTTGTAAAGCTTGAAAGGATATACTCCTAGAAACCTCGAAAAGAACTCCATCTTATCGTTTACAGTATCTATCATCATTAGAATGTTATACCTGTCTTCAACCAAAAAAGGAAGCGCTCTTTTATCCCTGTAAAGAACCTGAACATATTTCTCTTTAAGCGCATCACACCTTTTTTCTACTTTAATGACACCTTCTAATGATTCAATCTTTAATTTGTCATCTACAAAAGTTGAAAGCGCTTCATATAAGAGTGCGGATCCGTTTAATGTTTCGGCTAAGAATTCCTTGTTAACCTCGTCCAACTCGTTTTTTTTTTCTTTAAACAATTTCATTTTATTCACATCCAAAATTTAACGAATCTCTTCTTAAGAAATAATTAAATGATTTTATATTCTATTTATTTTTTATTCAATAAAAAAGCTTATGCCTTTCGTTAAAGTTGAAGTTTTACTTAATAATAAAAGATAAAAATAAGCCTTTTTTTGTTTAAACAATTCTTTCAAATTAAGATTGAACGAGTTTTTATAAATTTTAAAGTGAATATGAGTGCCCGCTGTCGAAATAAATGTGGAAGATATTATATTTGACTCCAAAGTTCAAACTTATTGCAATAATCCCAAATTTAAGTGTCCTAGCTATGGGCATTCGTGGGCATGCCCGCCAGAGGCACCTTATCTTGAAGAAAAAGTTTCTCAGTATGAAAAATTCTTTCTAATATATTACGAATTCAATTTAAAAGAGTATGTAGAAAGAATCAAATTAGAATTTCCAAAACGCAGCGAAGAAAAGATAAGAAATTCATTTTACCATAAAGACATTGTCAGAGATTATTTAGGAAAAGAGATTAATACTTTTTTACAAAACTATAGTGAATCCTATAACGAAAAGCTTATTTTATGGGACGGTTATTGCAGAATTTGCTTTAAAGAAGGGAAAAACTGCACATATGATGATGGCATACCTTGTCGTTATCCAGATAAAAAAAGATTTTCAATGGAAGCCGTAGGGATAGACGTCGACAAAACTGTTAAAAGCGTCGATATTGAAATAGAATGGCCTCCCGTTAATTTCGCCTATCGATTTGGATTAATTTGCTTAAAATAGATTCAGTGTTATAACTATAATAATTTTTATTATTCATAATTTCTATACATACCATAGGTGAGAACTTACTATCTTTAAAATTAGAGCATTAAATCAATCTGATCATAAGTGGGCAATGGGCTTAATTAATGATGTGTGGGCATCAACAAGGATTGTTTCGAAAGGAAAGGTCCACGATACTAATGAACTTCCTGGAATAATCGCAATACATAAAAATAATAGAGTAGGATTGATAATTTATAACATTATCGGCAACGAATGCGAAATAGTTTCAATTAATAGTTTGAAAGAAAATATTGGAATTGGAACCGCATTATTAAAAGAAATTGAGAGAATTTCTACTTTAAAAGGCTGTAAAAGATTATGGGTTATAACTACAAACGATAATATCGATGCTCTTCGTTTTTATAAAAAAAGAGGTTTTAAAATTGTAGCAATACATTTAAATGCTCTAGAACAATCTCGGAGATTAAAACCCGAAATTCCCTTTTTAGGATCAAACGATATTGAAATACGAGATGAAATAGAACTAGAAAAAATTCTATAATCCTAAACAATTATAAAAAAAGTAAAAAATTAAAATTTTTATTATCTAAAATATAATATCTTCCAATACTATAGTTTCCCTTCTATCAGGTCCAATGGATATCATAGCTATATCTGTTTTAGTTTCTTCTTTAATTGCTTGAATATATATTTTCATTGTCTCTGGAAGAGCATCGTAACCTTTCTCTGCAATGTCTAACCACTCTCCTCTAGTTTTCTCCTCCCAACCTTCAAATTCTTTATAGATAGGTTTACACTTTTCGATAATTTCGTGTTGAATTGGCCAACTTTCAAGAATCTGTCCGTTTAATTCGTATCCAGTACACATTTTTATAGGCGTTATCCCGTGAAGCGCATCTAATAAAGTAATAATTATTTTATCGATTCCATTTATCATAATGCCGTACTTGATGTTAAATAAGTCAAGCCACCCCACTCTTCTTGGTCTTCCAGTAACTGTTCCATATTCGTGCCCTTGTTCTCTAATCTTCTCGGAGATATCATTAAATAACTCGGTTGGAAATTTACCTTCGCCTACTCTTGAAGTATAGGCTTTTACAATTCCAACAATCTTTCCTATTTTCTTTGGAGGAATTCCCGTTCCAGCACTTATGCCTAAAGCGTTTGGATTCGAGCTCGTTCCAAATGGATACATGCCATGGTCAATGCACAATAAATTCCCTTGAGCCCCTTCAAAAACAACTTTCTTTCCAGAATCTATCGCTTTATTCAAATAATATGCGGTATCTGTAACATACACTTTTAATCTATCGCCATAAATTTTATATTCTTCGAAAATAGATTTTAAATCGATATCCCAATTAGGATCGTAGGTTTTAATTAAATTTTTCTTAATTTGGAATAACTTTTCCAATTTAGGTTTTAATAATTCAGGATGAATTAAGTCAAAAATTCTAATCCCCCACCGTCCTGCTTTATCTGAATATGTAGGACCTATCCCTCGTTTCGTGGTTCCTGCACTATACTCTCCTTTTGACTCTTCTTCTAACCCGTCCAATGCTACATGAAAGGGAAAAATTACGTGAGCCGTGGAGCTTAGTTTTAGGTTAACATTTTTGCCTAATTTATTTAAATTGTTAATTTCTTCAAGTAAAACTTTAGGATCAATGACACAACCATTACCAATAACCACTTCTTTTTCTAACGGAGCACCTGAAGGAATTAATTTAAATTTATATTTTATTCCATTAGCTTCGACGGTATGTCCAGCGTTATTTCCCCCATTAAATCTTACCACGATATCTGATTTTTGGGCTAAGTAATCAGTTATTTTCCCTTTACCTTCATCGCCCCAAGATAGCCCGCAAACAGCAATAGTGTTAAATTTTTTAGTCATAATTCACATTCCGTTAAGTGTGTTAACCATTTATTTTTTTAGTTGATAAGGTATTAATATTTGATATTTATATCTAAAATATGTTCCAAAAAGGATTATTCATTAATAGTTATAAAATTTTTCTGTTAAAGATTTAGATATACAATAATTTTTATAGTCTCATTTTTATCACATTTATAGTAAAAATGCTGAAAACGATTCTTTTTGACTTAAATCATAACGAGATGCTCGATATTGATTTTTCAGATTATTCAGATCTTTCAAAACTTCTTCAAAATCTAAATCTCAAGATTAAGAAAAACGAGAATAAAGATTTAACGAAAAGACTTTTGGAAAATGTTGATGTTTTAGTTCTGGGTAATCCTATTGATGATTACTTTTCAAACATCGAGATCAAGGACATTGTTAATTACGTTAGAACTGGAGGGAATTTAATTCTTGTAAGTGAATATGGAGCCGATTATCTTCAAAAAACTAATTTGAATGATATAGCTCCTAATTTTGGTATTCTTTTTGAGAAGAATCTTATAAAAGAACAAAATTCCAATAACCATAATCGTTCAAGTATATTACATATTCAAAATTTTCCTAAAAATAATATTATTAATGGTTTAAGAGAAGTTGTAATAGGTGGAACTTGTTCCCTCTTCTTAAATAAAGGTGCAAAACCACTTTTACAAACAGATCAAAATAATTTCTGGTCAGAAATTTTTAAAAGCTCTTCAGAAGAATGGATAAAGGATAAAGAACAACAACATATAGTAGCCGCTTATTCTGAATTTGGGCAAGGTAAAGTCGTTGCTTTTGGCGATATCGATATTTTTTGCAGCGATGATAATATAGGTATTAATACTCTTGATAATCAGAAATTTTTACATAATATTTTTACCTGGTTGACTGAACCTGTAAAAAGACCAGATGTAATGTCTTTCATCTTAGATCAAATTGGGCAAGTTCAAAACAGCGTCAAAGAAATCCATAAAACAATGAATAATGTAATTGAAACAATGAGTATTTTGGAAAAAAGGCTACGTCATTTAGAAGAGAATCAAGATAGCCATTAATACCATCAAAAAGAACATTCGATTTAAAACTTTAATTTTTTCACTTTATAGTTTTAGAGATATTAAAGTAATTTTTAATTACATTACTTGTTTTATTTAAATTAATAAATTAAAAATCTAAGAGACCAGAAAAATGCCTTTAAAAACCCCAGAACAGTATTTAGAAAGCATAAAACGACCTGTAAATTTGTATCTTTTTGGTGAAAAAGTCAAGGAATTTTGGAATCACCCTATTATAAGACCTTCAATCAATACGGTTATGAAGATTTACGAATTAGCTCAGTTGGGCGAGTATAAAGAGCTTATGACCGCCACATCACATTTAACAGGTGAAACTATTAATAGATTTACACATATTCACCAATCTGTTGACGATTTAATTAAAAAGGTAAAGATGCAGAGGTTATTGGGTCAACAAACAGCATGTTGTTTCCAAAGGTGTGTAGGATTTGACACCGCTAACGCTTTATATAGCGTAACCTATGAAATGGACAAAAAAAATGGAACTGATTATCATAACCGCTTCAAAAAGTATTGGACTGAAGTGCAATCTCAAGATTTGATGGTGGGCGGTGCCATGACAGATACCAAAGGAGATAGAAGTAAAAGACCTAAAGACCAACCTGATCCAGACGCTTTTTTACATGTTGTCGAGGAAATTGATGACGGAATAATTGTTCGTGGTGCAAAAATCCATCAAACGGGATATTTAAACTCACATAGAGCAATTATTATGCCTACTCTTTCTTTACGACCCGGTGAAGAACAGTACGCTGTAAGTTTTGGCGTTAATACTAATGAAAAGGGAATAACACTAGTATATGGAAGGCAGTCGTGTGACACAAGAAAAATGGAACCCGGTAAATTAGACATTGGAAACTTCAAGTATGGAGGCCAAGAAATATTTGTAATATTTGATAATGTTTTTATACCAAATGATCAAATATTTATGAAGGGAGAAATAGAGTTTGCAGGTAATTTAGTTAATAGGTTTGCTGGTTTCCATCGACAGTCCTATGGTGGATGTAAAGTTGGTGTAGGCGATGTACTCATCGGTGCGTCATCGTTGATTACTGAATACAATGGAACGGAAAAGTCATCTCATATACGAGATAAACTTGTGGAAATGGTCCATTTAAACGAAACGCTATATAGTTGTGGTATTGCTTGCAGTTCATTAGGGTTCCAACGGGAAGCAGGAAATTATGAAATGGATATGCTTTTGGCAAATGTATGCAAACTAAATGTTACTCGATTTCCATATGAAATTGGACGGCTTGCTGAAGATTTAGCTGGGGGGCTAATCTGTACAATGCCCTCTGAAGCGGACTTTAAATCGGAGGAAATTGGGCGTTTAATTGAAAAATATCTTAATACATGTGAAGAAACAAGCGCTGAGGATAGATACAAAGTCCTAAGATTTATTGAAAATCTAACGATGGGCGTGGCTTCTGTTAGTTATAGGACGGAATCAATGCACGGAGCAGGAAGTCCACAAGCGCAAAGGATTATGATATCAAGACAGGCTAATTTGGAAAATAAGAAAGAGTTAATCAAAGATATTTTGGATATCGAATGAGATAACACTAATGGAATATAACATCTAAACCTATATATTGTTAGATATATTATTTTACTATAATTTTTTATAAAATTAACTTAGTTCTAACTTAAATTTTAAAACTTTGGTGAAATATGTGAGTTACAAATCTTACGAAGAAATTTTTTCTGAATTTGAAGAAATAACAAACCACTATAATCGTAGCGATCAATATTTTGACATCTTATACGATTCGGTTTCGTCCACAACCATAGCAAAAACTCCCTCCTCAGAAAACTTTTCAGTTAATACTAAAAAATCTGGCATCGTTGCTCGTACATTTTCAGGAATATGGAAAGAAGTAGCAATTGAAGAGAGTTCTGATATAGGCGTTATTAAAAATAAGATCCCAAAATTGACTAAAAAGGGAGATGCAATAGCTGAATTCGAAGGTTGGGAATTAAACAAAGAGATTAAGCCTAAAATCGATCCTTCGAACATACCTATAGAGGATAAAATCAAGAAAGTAAGGGAAATTTATGATTATATCAAGAATTACGACGAGAGAATTATAAATGTTCAAGCAAAGTACATGGAACTCTTAATTGAGCGAATTTTCGTCAATAATGAAGGATGTAAATTGAGACAAGTAATTCCGCGCATGCGAATTATGGTTGTACCTATTGCTAAAGAAGGATCTGTTGTTGATTATGATTATTCGGTTATTACTGGAGAGATTGGATATGAAATTTTTGATTTATTTGATCATGAATTATTAGAAAAAACGGTTAAAAACTCTCTTGAAATGTTGAAAGCTGAATTACCCCCAGCAGGAAGACGAACAATTATTTTAGACTCCCAGATGGCGGGATTGATTGCTCATGAAAGCTTTGGACATGGTTTGGAAGCAGATCAAATATTAAGAGATCGAAGCTATTTAAAACAACACTTAAATAAGCAAGTTGCTTCCGATATCTGCACGATCTACGACACACCCTCGTTAGAGAAAAAATTAGGTTCTTACTTTTTTGATGACGAAGGAATAGAAGCCGGAAACAATGTTTTAATAGAAAATGGAATATTGAAAAATTTCATATATGACAGGAGATCTGCCTCAGAATTAAGTGCTATCCCTCAAGGAAATGGAAGACGAGAAAGTTTCGCCCATCCTATTAATGTTAGAATGTCAAATACTTATTTCGGTTCTGGTGATTATGATCTGAATGAAATGATCTCAGAAATCAACGAAGGAATAATGTTGGTTCATGGGTTTTTTGGAATGGAAGACCCTTTAGGCGGAGGCATGCAATGCACATCAAAGAAAGCGTATCTAATTGAAAATGGGGAAAAAACAAAAATTTTGAAGGCTACAGCTCTAAGCGGAGATGTTCTTGAATTATTAAAGAATATCGATGCTGTAAGTAAGGACCCTACGAAACTTGATGGCGGGACATGTGGAAAAGGTAGTGAAGACTTCGTTCCCGTTACTTCTGGTGGTAGTTATATTAGAGTTAAAAACGCATTGGTGAGTCCGGGGTGAGAGAAGAAATGTCAAACGAAAAATTAGATTTAATTGAAAAAGGATTGAACTCAAAGAACATCGAAGAATACGAGATATATCTTGTGGAAAAGAATATCTACGAGACTATTTTCTTAAAGAATCAAGCAGATAATGAGCGAGAAATAAGAGATTTTGAATATTTTATACGGATTCTTTCTCAAAAAAAAGATGAAACTGGTATAGGTGTAATTAAGGGAAATTCTCTGGATGAAGGACAAATTGATAAAAATATTGATATTTGTGCTACATTATCAAAATTTAATTCAAGTACCAAGTATTTTTTTCCAGGAAAGACACAGATATCAGACCTGAATACGGCAGATAAAAAAATCTTAGAAGATCCCATAGCAATTAAGAAAGATTTAGCAGAGGAGTTAATATCAGAGGCTTCCCAGCAAAAAGATGTAAAGACTACTTTTGGACGCTTTAGAATTCATAGTTATCATAGCTTCTTGAGGAATAGTAATGCCTTGAATTTAGATTCTAAGAAAACATTCTTCTTTATTGAATTTGCGTTAAAAGCACAAGAAAATGGGAAGTTATCTGAGTTTTGGGAAGATGGATATTATAAAGAGAAAGAACATTTAAAATTTAACGAAAGAGTAAACAATTGGGCAAAAAGAGCCAAAGATACATTAAGAGCAAAAGAACCTAAACCAGCCAATAACGCTATTGTAATATTTTCACCATCCGTCTTAAGAGAGGCGATTAATCCCGTGATTGGATTCCATGCGCTCGCTGAAGCTCATTTTGAAAAAGTTTCTCGCTATAATATTGGAGACAAAGTTGCAAGCGATAACATCACATTAATCGACGATGGGTTGTTAGAAGGAGGTCTTAGTTCTAATTCATGGGACTCAGAAGGAAACCCTCGACAGAAAACAGAAGTCTTGAAGAACGGAGTTTTTCGAAACAGGTTGTACGATCAGAAATACGCAATTTTAGACGATGTGCAATCAACAGGAAATGCCAAAAGAGCAGAAAGTGGCACGGTAGTTAATCGCATCAGTAATTTAACAGTATTACCAGGAGATATTTCCTTAGAGGAGATGATTTCAAATGTTAAGGAGGGGTATTACATCGAACAGTTTTCTTGGCTACATCCGGACAATATATCAGGTAATTTTGGAGCGGAAATTAGAAATGGATATTACATTAAAAACGGCGAGTTTCAAAACCCAATTAAACTTGGAAATGTTAGTGGCAATGTACTTGAAATGGTAAAAAATTGCTTATACATATCTAAAGAGCGAGAGTTTTCCGAAAATGTTCTCTTCCCATATATGGCGTTTAATAATTTGAATGTTTCTTCTTAATTCTTCTTAAAAACAAAAAAATAAAATTTTTATTATTACTTTTTTTATAATCCCAGCACTTTAGCAGCATTTATTCCAAGAATTTTGTCTTTGTCTTCTTCAGTAAAGTCCGTTAATCCCATTAGTTTGAGAGCAGGAGGCATCTTTAATTTTCTAATGCCTTTTACCCAATCTTTAAGAGATAAGAACGAAACAAAAAGAGGCCAATCTGAACCGAAAAGTATCTTATCAATACCACACGCTGATTTCGCTTGAAAAAGCGTTTGAATAAAGGCGGCAGGAACCCTTTTTAAGACAGGTTCCCAAGCAGAGATGTCAAGATAAACGTTAAAATTCTTGCTAGCAATCGATATAGCTTGATTTGTAAAAGGGTCTCCCATATGAGCCATAATTATTTTCATATCGGGAAAATCTATAGCAACTCTATCAACATAAATTGGTTGGCAATATTTTATGTATGTACCTGGCGGTCCTGACCCTGTATGCATCAGAACAGGAATCTCCAATTCTTGTACGCGTTTATAAAAGGGATAGAATTCTAGATCGTCTGGATAGAATCCAGTTAATGGCCAAAGTTTTAGACCTTTCAATCCCAATTCTTCTATGCACCTTTCAAGTTCTTGAATAGCTTCTTTACCTCTTCTAGGATCAATTCCAGCAAATCCTATAAATTTATCGGGATATTCATTAACGATATTTGCAACGTAATCATTGTAATCTTTATAAGTTAAATTAGCTGTAAAAGCAATATGACCATCTAATGCTAGTAAAACCGTTTTATCAATTCCAGCTTCTTCCATCTCTCTAATTAATCTTTCTACTGATCCATCATGTAACGTTGAAGGATCTGATAAACCCATTTGCTTAGCTCCGTCATCAATTAACTTCCCAAAACTTCCACTAATGATGGATTTATCCCAAATATGGCAATGTATATCTATAATCAATTTATTTTACCTATTTACTATTTATTAGTGTAATTTTTTTTTTTTATAAACATGGGTAAAAACAACTATCTTTTTATAACCTCTATTTTCATTTGAAATCTGAGTTATGTTTTAAAACCTCACCTGCTTTTATTCCAGTGTGCTGTTTATCCTTATAAGATATTTGCCCATTAACTAAAACATATTCGATACCATTAGGTGCTTGGCGACTATTCATGATATCTCCTGTCATTTTTATCTTTTCATAATCAAAGACTAATATATCAGCATAATAATTTGGTTTCAATACTCCCCTCTTTTTAATACCAAATCTTTCGGCAACAAAAGATGTTGCTTTCCTTATGGCATTTTCGAGGGTGAGTGCTCCTTTATCTCTAACAAATCGTCCAATATAATTTGCATACATTCCATAAGCATGGGGTATGTATACATAATTTAAAAATTCCTCAGGGATTTCAGTTCCTACCTTTTTTAAATTTTCAATAGGAAAATCTAAAGTAGGAAGAACCGCCATATCAGTACAAGGCATGCAACGAGGATGATTGAGATAAATTGGCAGAGTATTATAGTTCACAGCTCTATCGTCGTCAAAATGTAGCCAATCTACGTCGGGATCCTCAATAATGATATCAAAAATCAAATCAAGTGGTTCCTTATTTAATTGAATGGCAAGATCTCCTATAATTTTATCATCATAAGTGCCATTTTTACAAGTTAGTATCTTAAATCTATTCATCCAATAAGGATCGCTTTTAGTATTACTTCCTATGTTAAGATATCCCTCCCTTTGCAATTTTTTTATCTTTCCTCTGAAGACTTGATTTTTTAGTTTTTCAGTAAATTCCTGTTTACTAAATTCACGAAGCCACCGTAATTTTTGTTGCCCCGATAATATAAACGCATTTACGATTGGATTTCGACGGTAAACACTGGTATCAGAAACAATTATATCAAATGTGACATCAATTCCTTCCTTATTGGCATTATCGATAAGCCATAATGAGGCTTTTGCAGTAGCTTCATCAAGAAATTCGGGATGGGGCTGTTGGACAAGATACATGGTATGGAAATGAGATATTTGAACTGGAATATTAGCCTTTTTTCCTACTTTAAAAGCTTCCATCAAACCTTGATATTTTCCAACCCAAGCCTCTTCTATCTCTCCGTGAAACACACCTGGACCGTAAAGATCGGGATCATTTGTTGCCCATTGACTTGCACAATGTCTTATATGAGATGTGTAGATTCCTCCATGTTTTTTCGCTACTTTTGCTAATTCAATTACTTCTTCTGTATTACAATATTCTGATGGATCATAATCCAAGCCGGTTGAAAATCCAAAGGCACCACTTTTCATTCCTTCATCAACGAGTTCTTTCATGGCTTCAATTTCTTCTGGTGTTGCCAGCCTTTTGAAATCTTCTCCCATAACTGCACTTCTTATTGTGTTATGTCCAACGAGAGGCACATAATTTATAGATATTCCCCTTCTTTCAACCTTTTTTAACCACTTTCCAAAACTAATATCTTTTTTAGAACCAGTTGGTTGTAAGCCTTCAAAGCTTATATTTCCTTCTTTGGGCTTTGCTGACGTTGCTTTTATTGGTGCCTGAGATAACCCACAATTCCCTCCAATTGCGGTAGTAATACCTTGCATTACATAATTATGACATAATGGAAGTATTGAAAATGTCATATCTGGATGAGAGTGAGGATCAATAAAACCTGGACATGTTGTGAGATTAGTTCCATCTATCATAATTTCAGCAGAACCCTTAATTTCTCCAATTTCAATTATTTTTGATCCATTTATTGCAATATCCCCTAAATATGCTGGATCCCCCGAACCATCAACAATATTTGTATTCTTTATTATTATATCAAACATTTTTTTTCGTTCAAACCGTATTAAATTAAGTGTTATTTTAATTTGTAAGGTAATATATAAAAAATTAATTAGAAATCACAATATCAGTGTAAAATTTAATACTTACAGTAAAAATAATATCTTTCATATTTATTAAGAATAAATCCTATTGAATGTTGAATTTCGTTCTTAAATTTTAAGAGTAATAAAAATATTTAATGATGTTTATCAAAAAGTATACAAAAACATACAAAATTGTTTTTTAAGAAATTGAAAAACTGAATTGGATCAAAGTAAAATAAAAAAAGAGATAGTTAATATGAAAAATGAAAAACCGAGTCAAAACACATCTATAAAAAAATATTCACTTTGGGTATTAATTTCATTTCAATTCGGATCACTTGTTTCGAATATGGTCGGGTATACTTTTATAGCGCAAATGCAATATTACTATGAAACTGTTGTACTTATAGATATTGGGCTATATACTTTAGCTTTTTTAATCTACACTGTCTGGAACATGATCAATGATCCTCTTATCGGGTATCTATGTGATCGGTCTACAAGATGGACGAAAAAATGGGGTAAGCGTTTTCCGTTTATAATCTTTTTTGGAATAACTTGGAGCATTAGTTTCGCTCTCGTGTTTATGACTCCTTCTACGGCAACAATCGGACAATTAGGAGTTTTCTTTTGGCTTTTGATTGCGATAATTCTTTATGATACATTAGGTTCTGGTTGGGGTGTAAATTATTTAGGACTTTTTCCAGATAAATTTCGTGATGACAAACAACGCAAGAAATCCGGTGCAATTATGGCTACTTTGGCTACCATAGGTCTAATGATTGGCGCTATTATGCCAGCAATAGTCGTCCCATTATTTGGGGACGAGATGGGATATGGTCTTATGGCAGTAATTATGAGCATTATCGGTATAATCTTTATGTTAGGGACCATTCCTGGTATTCGTGAAGATGTAGAAATGCGTGAGCGACGATCATTACTTGATGAAAAAAAACGAACTAGTTTCTTTAAAGGTTTAAAACAAGCTTTGAAACATAAAAATTTCATCATATACATAATTTATAGCCTTTTATACGCCCTTTTTTTTTCCGTTGCCGTAGCTTCAATACCCTTTTGGGTAGGTGATATGCTTGGGTTACCTAAAACCTGGGAAATGTTAATGATGGCAGGAATAATACTCGCTCAACCCCTAACTGCACCTATTTGGTACAAAATTGCCTTAAAAATCGGATCCAAATATGGATTAATAATTGGAAACACAATGATGGGTTTGGGATTAATTCCACTTTTATTCGTTCCAAATGGTCCTAGTGGTGCACTATTAACAGTAATTTCAATGGTCTTGGTTGGAATAGGGGGTGGTGGTAGGATAATGGTGGTTTATCCAATTTGGAGTGATGTCATTGATGAAGCAACAGTTAACAATGAGAAACGAGAAGAAGGATTGTATCAGGGGATAAATACCTTCATTACTCGTTTATCTATAGCCGGACAGGTTGTAATTTTCTTTTTAGTTCGTATCTTAAGTGGATATACTGCTGGATCATCTTCGCAAAGCACTGAAGCTCTTTTTGGACTTCGAGTGCAAACAGTAATAATTCCTTTGATTATTATGCTCCTCGCGTCTTTTATTTTTTGGAAATGGTACGATCTCACACCAGATAAAGTGAAGGAAATAAAGGTAGAATTAGTGAAAAAGAAGTTATAAAATACTATATTAATTTTTTAACTCTATTGGTTTCTGATATAATTGTTTAATAATTATATTAAAGATAAGGCTTTTTTTAAGAAATATTAATATTTTAACCTAACTGTTTAACATTTAATAAGAAGTATAATACAACAGGAACCATTAATTCGACTAAACCTTCTCCGAATTCTGTTAGTTTATAAGAAATATGTACTGGGCGAGTATCATGAATGTTTCTTTTCACCAATCCTTTTGTCTCTAATAATTTCAATCGATCTGTAAGAATGCGTGAACCTATGCCCTTTAAAATTTTTTTGATTTCATTATAATTTATTTCTCCTGTTATATTTAACGTGTGTATTAAATCAAGAGTCCATTTTCCTTGAATCAAATTAAAAAATAATTTAAGATCTTCTCTTTCCATAGTAATTCGATTAGTATCATGGAGTAATGCTCCTCTTTCCATTATAGTGCATTCTTTTGTAGTTTTTTGAATTATAGGAATCAGTTTATAAAGTTCTTTATAATGTTTGAAATATACTTCCCTTTTTCTATTCATTGATTAAATCACAATATTAGTGTAAAATTTAATACTTACAGTAAAAACAATATCTTTCATATTTATTAAGAATATAATCCTATTAAATGTTGAATTTCAATCTTAAATTGAATGAATAATAAAAAAAATTATTGAAGTGATGAAAGATATTAGATAACTCAGAAGAATTTACTAACGATGATTTGATGGAAGTTCTTAAAGCACAAACAGAAGTAGGTAATAAATATAAAACCCATTTCTTTGCAATGTTTTCTCAATTATTCTGTACTATTACTGAGGAAGTAATTAATCAATTTGGTGAAAAGGGCAAAACTGCAATAGAAAAAGCAGTTGAGAAGTATGGTATAGAAAGAGGTAAACGAATAGCATTAGTAGTGAAATCTTTGGGAAAAGAACTTACTTTAAAGAATTTCTTCATTTATGGAGATTTAGACAGTAGAAGTATTTTAAAATTTAAGCCTAAAATAGTTGATGGAAATGCTGAAATTATAGTTAGAGATTGCGTCTTTTGTAACGGCTGCAAGGAGTGGGAAAAATTAAATAATGGAAAAATATACTGTGAATTCATAGATACAGCAGTATTAAAAGGATATAATCCCGAGCTAGTTATCGAAGTTCCCTCTATTATGACAAAAGGGGATAAAAAATGTGTTCTCCGATATCTTACGAAAGAAAAATGAAAAATACTAGAATAAGAGTTAAGAAAATTAGGGAGGTAAAAAAATATGAATGAAGTTGAAAATCTATGTGATAGGGTCCTTAAAACAGATCTTATAATTATTGGAAGTGAAGGTGCTGGAGGGCATGCAGCTATTGAAGCAGCTAAAAGTGGAATTAACATATTAATAATCACAAAAGGTAAAATTGGACAATGTGGTGCCTCACAAATGGCAGGGGCGGACTTTAATGTTGATGGAAAAACAGCTAAAAATTTGGGTTTTCCTGGAGATGAGAGAGATAATCCAGAATTATTCTTCGAAACCTTAGTAAGGGAAAGCTTGTACCTCGGTAATCAAAAAATGGTAGAAAAATATGTTGAATACGCTCCAAAAGCCATGAAAGATCTACTAGATTGGGGAATGCGCATCTATAGTTATGAATCTGCCCATTCGGAAGAAATGGCTCGTGGAATAATAACTTCAGGTACATTATGGGTGGCCGCAATTCGGAAAAAAATAAGAGAATTGAATATCCCTCTTATTGAGGATACAATTGTAATTGATTTATTAGTATCTGAAGGGAGAATAGCGGGAGCAATAGCTTTAGATATAATAACAGGGGAAACAATTTTAATTAAATGTAAAGCTCTAATTTTAGCAACAGGAGGGTGGCATGTAGCTTATCCATTTAATACTGGGCCATATGATCTTACCGGTGATGGTGTTGCGATGGCTTACCGAGCAGGATTAGAATTAATTAGTATGGAAATGATTCAATTTTGCCCAATAACAATGGTGTGGCCTCCTAAGGATCGTGGGAGTATTGTCTTATATATGACTAGTGAGATTGATCCGTTTAATAAAACAATCCGCCTTCTAAATAATAAAGGTGAAAGATTCATGGAAAAATATGACCCCGAAAATTTGGAACAAAGCACAAAAGAAATCGTTTCAATAGCGTCTCAACTTGAAATTGAAGAAGGACGAGGGGGACCTCATGGAGGAATTTATTATTCGTTAAAACATTCAAGAACAAGATTTATCGATATGCTTATAAAAGTCGCAGGGCATCGAATAAAAAACGAATATAAAGATTCAAGATACGAATTGAATATATTATTTCCAGAATTATTAGAAAAGTGTAAAACCGAAGATGTTGAAGTTGGTAACGCTGCTCATTATATGAGTGGAGGAATTAAAGTTAATGAAAATACAGAGACATCTATTCCGGGCCTATACGCCGCTGGGGAATGCTCAGGTGGTTTATGGGGATCAGTTAGAGTGGCTTCTGCCTGTACTGAAGTAGGCGTCCAAGGAAAAATTGCTGGAGAAGTTGCTCCGAATTATATTAAAAAAGTAGAACATGCTGAAATTAAAACGAAACAAGTGAAAGAGATATTAGAAAGAATAAACAAGCCATTAAAGTTAACCACTGGAATAACACCAAACGAGCTTCAAAGAAAAATGCATGAAATCTCAGGAAAAAATATTGGTTTGATAAGAAATGAAAAACAATTAAAAGAAGCAATCAAGGATTTAGAGAAATTATTAGGAGATGATGTTGAAAAGTTGTACATTTCTTCCACTAAAAGCAAAGGGTTGAATTATGAATGGATAAGATCAATTGAATTACGAAATATGTTAACATGTTTATACTTATCAGCTAAAACATCGTTAATTCGCGAAGAAAGTCGGGGTGAATTCTATCGCAGTGATTTCACTATTACTAACAATGATGAATGGTTAAAAACAATAATTTTAAAGAAAAAAAATGGAGATTGTGAAATTAAATTTGAAAAGCCAGTAATTACTAAGATTTCTTTACCAAAAGGGAAATTAACATATCAAGAAGCTATTGGTGTGGCTACGGCTTCTTTAAAAAAAGAGGAGAGGAACGTTTAGATGGAAGAAAAAAAATTGATAAAAGTAAAATGTTTTCGATTTGACCCTAAAAAAGATGAGTCTCCTTATTATGATACTTTTGACATTCCTTTAAATGGAGCAATGAGTATTCAAGATTGTTTGCTCTATATAAGGGAGAACTTAGATCCTAGTCTTGCTTTTTTTATAAATTGCAGATTAGGATTTTGTAGACGATGTCTTGTTAGAGTGAATGGAAAATCTTGTCTGGCGTGTTTAACTGACGTGGAAGATGATTTTACTGTTGAGCCACTCCTTAAGGATAAAGTAATACGAGACCTTTGGAGTAAAGGGCTTTAATTTTATAACATTAATTTTATTCAGATAAATGAAGTTATAAATCAAACATTAAGAGCTAATTTAGGTGAAAAAATTACGAAAACGATTGGTCTAATTGGAGGTATGAGTTGGGAATCTTCTTTAGAGTATTATAGGATTATTAATCAAGCAGTAAAGAAAAAATTAGGAGGATTGCATTCCGCAAAAAGTATATTATATTCTGTTGACTTTGAAGTTATCGAAAAACTTCAACACCAAGGGGATTGGGAAGAACTCACAAAAATAATGGTAGAATCTGCTCAAAGATTAGAGAGTGCTGGAGCAGATATGATTGTAATATGTACTAATACAATGCATAAGATGGCTGAAGATATGGAAAAACATATTAATGTTCCTCTGTTGCACATTGCTGATGCTACAGCATTAAAAATTAAAGATTACGGTTTAAAAAAAATAGGATTATTAGGAACGAAATTTACTATGGAACAAGATTTCTATAAAGGAAGGCTTATTAATAATTATGGTCTAGAAGTAATCGTTCCAGATACAAAAGAACGACAAATTATTCACGATATTATATACAACGAGCTGTGTTTAGGAGAAATTAAAGAATCTTCTAAGATAAGTTATATTAAGGTTATTGACAACCTGGAAAAAAATGGTGCGGAAGGAGTAATACTAGGTTGCACTGAAATCCCGCTTTTAATTAAACAAACTGATGTAAAAATCCCTTTATTTGATACAACAAAAATTCACGCAGAGTTTGCCGTGGACTTTTCGATAAAATAGATGGGAATTTGGATAATAAAAACTACTTTTAAAAATATAAGTTTTTTTTAATCCTATATTTCTTTTTTTATATGTACAAAATTAAACCATCTTAGTTCTTCGGCCTCAGGATCATCAAATTGAAGATAATCTTCTTCCATTCCAATGTTATGAACTAAATCGTTAGCGTACTTTAAATATTTAGTGAATTCTTTTTTCTGATCAATGATTTCTTCATCAAAACAGTTTTGTAAATTTGTTGATAATACTGTCTTAATATCCGGCTTACTGGATAAGTAAGCGTCTTTGAAATTAATGTGGATCCATTCTCCCGTATTGATGTTAAAAGAATAATCCTTTAGAAAAAGATGCCCATAATCTGCTATAAATTCTATCGACTGGCAAACAAATTGAAATTCTACTTCTGAAAATAAATAGTGGAAATTAACGCGGCACCAACCAAATTTAATTCCAAGTTTACCTTGTTGGGTCATTTTGCTAATTTGTTGTGATTTTTCTTCGCTAATTTGAAGTAAAAAGTGTCCATAGGGTCCTGCACACATACAACCGGCTCGACTCTGAATTCCAAACAAATCATTAAGAAGTTTAGTAATAAATTTAGGGTGCAACTTTTTATCTCTATGTTTTATCATAAACGACACTATAGCCATCCGGTTTTTTGAATCGTGAGGACCTAGAATTTCGATATTTGGATGTTTCGATAATCTCTCTAAAGCACGAGTTGTATATTCTCTTTCTTTAGAAGCTATGGTGTCAATTCCAAGAGCATCTTTTAAATCTATGGCTAAAGCTGCTTTAATAATTTGCAAAACTCCTGGAGTTCCCGCTCTTTCCCTAACTTCAATATCTTCAGAATAATTGATTGTAGATGTGCTTACAAAATCAACAGTTCCTCCTCCAGCAGTGGTTGGAGAGAGAGTATGATCGTAAATTCTTTCGTTGAATACTAAAATTCCAGACGAACCTGGACCTCCTACAAATTTGTGCGGTGAGATAAAAATAGCATCGAAAAATGTTTCAGAATCCTTATTCATATTGATTTTTACATATGGAGCACTCGCAGCGTAGTCAAAACACACTAATCCTCCATATTTATGCATTATACGAGCAATTTCGTAAACGGGTGTTTTAATTCCAGTAATGTTTGATGCTGCAGAAAAAGATCCAATTTTTAATCTATGTTTATATTTCGGATTTGAAACTTGGTTTTCTAAATCTTTTAGATCAATAAATCCCTCAGAATTGAGTTGTATGGGTACTACTTCAGCGATAGCTTCCCGCCACATTATGTCGTTAGAATGATGTTCGTAAGGACCAATGAAAACAACAGGCTTTAACCGGTTGATCTCTTTATCTTGGAGTTTTCTTAAAACCGGATCTAAAACCTTTTCTTCTGAGGATTTATCCATCAACTGCTGTAATAATTTTTTTGTTGCTGGTGGTAAGCGGATACCAATAATTTCTTGGAATTTGGTTATCGCGCCTGTCGCACCGGTACCAATTGCGATAATTTGGCAGTTAGATTCGGCATTAAAAGCTTTTTTTATAAGTGTTTCTGCTTGATGTAAGAGGTTCGTCATACGACAACCAGTTACATCGTCTTCAGTATGAGTATTAGCATATTCCCTTTGAATCTTTATTAAATACTTTTCAATAAAATTAAGTGATCTTCCAGACGCGCCCCAGTCAGCATATACGAGCAAGCGCATTCCATATGGAGTTCGAAATGTAAAATACCTTCCAATCAAAGCTTCCCTTACTTCTTCAAGTGTTAACAATGGGTTCATTATTTCACCTTTAAATTTAACGAGAAAATTTAATCATATCCTTAATTTAATTTAACCTAATTAATGATAAAAAAGTTTTTAAAAAGGAATTCATAAATTATTTTTAAGTTTTAATTACCTTTCCATCAGGGAGAGAAACTCCAGATGATATAATTCCTTCTATTGTCAATGATTTATTAAAAAAATTTTCTGGATTTGCCTTGTAGATTAAAGTCTGCTATTGCACCACTTCTATTAGTAAATTCCCAATTCTTTCCAAAATCGTTGTATTTCCAAGAGTGAGTGTTACATATCTTAATATCAGAAAACATCATACTAAATAAAGAGTTTTCTATACGTTGCGGATTCTTTCCATCCCCTCCTGGTGCCAACGAGAGATTCATTTCTCCATAGGGCATCTTAATTTTATAAGTATTGCCTTCTTGCTCTAAAGTTATATCGACATATTTAATTCCCAAAACCTTTCTCACTAATAAGCCACCAGGAATATTATTAACAAAAAAAGGTTCTAAATACTTTCTTTGTTCTTCAGAAGCATCTTTACTAATGTATATTCCTCCCTCTCCACCTTTCACTATCAAATCGGCACCCCTTGGAGAAAATAAATCAACTACATTAATTGCTAATACTCCCCCGACATCAACATCTTGAAATTTACCTTCAATAATCTGAAATAATTGAAATGATTTACAAGGAGATTCCATGTCTCTACCGAAATACATCGAACAATGTCCTTCAGCGGCACATGATTCGTACCATACTCCTTTTATACTCCAATTAATCCTTTCTTTAGTTTGTTTAGACGTATAATTTCACCCATTTGTCATCTGTATTAAATTTAAGATAATTCTATTAATGATTAAAGTATGGAATGCTTTTTATAAAAATAAAATTAATTCTTCTTACTTTTTACTTTCACTTCAACTAAATTATAGTCCTTAGAACCTAATCCAATATCTTCTGCTGCTTTCAATTGTAATTCCCAGTGTTTGGATTCTTTCCCATTAAGATTTAAGTCTAATTCATGTGTTTCCGGATCAAATCTAGGTACGTAAGAAAACCATTCATGCGTGTTATCTTTAGACATATTTTTAACATCACCTAAAATTGAATGAGGGTTCATTAAAGAAGAATGAATTAAATCAATAGCAACTTGATCTATAGCAACGGGATCCAGTGAGGATAAAACACCAATATCGCTCACAAATGGAATATCGGAACCACCTGTACAATCGCATTGCCAAGTTACATCTATAACATAATTGATATAAAATATTTTATCCTTTCCAAAATAATCAACAACACCCGCAGCGTTATCTACCATCTGAGTTATAAACTCCTCCCGCGTTGATGCTCCGGTATCTATAACGTTATTTTTACAGACTGATTTACACATATAACAGTATCTACATTTATTCTCATCGCGCTTTAATTTACTGTCTGTTCCTTCCGTTAAAGCATTTGTAGGACAAATTTTCAAACAATCTTCGTAATCAGAAATTGGTGCGTCGTAATTAAATTCAAATTTTTTGCCAACATGCGCTTGAACTTTACCCCCTTTGCTTACGCACCCAATTCCTAGATTCTTTATAGCACCACCAAACCCAGCTCCAGCGTGCCCTTTAAAATGCGTAGCTAATATCATGTGGTCAAATTCTTTCAATCTACCCGCAACTAGTATTTCTTTAAATCGCTTACCATTAATTTTTTGTATCGCTATATCGGTACCAACGCTACCATCTAGCATTAAAACTTTTGCTCCCATGGTTTCATCGGTAAAACCATGCATTTTAGCTATTTCTAAATATTCCTTTTCTGTTGCACGACCACTGTATTCCGTATGGGTCCCTGTAAACGCCTCTGGAGCCCCCCAACCGCACGATTCTGCTACAGATGGAACTGTTTTTAAACCCTTTACATAATCGCATAGAAATCTTAAATAACTAGGACGTAAATATCTAATGTTCTCTAAAGCTCCGAAGTGGGTTTTGATTACAACTTTATCTCCTTTATTCACTTTTTTCTTAAATCCGATTTTATCCAGTGCTAAAGGACCTTTAACTTTACTTAAACTCTCTTCATGAGTGTGTGTTCGTGCTGTAAAGTAATAGACATCTGATTTCAAAAATACCACTTTTACAAATATTAGGCTAATAAATGACTAATTTAATGATTTTTATTAG
>JAUWZT010000157.1 GCA_030615145.1 Promethearchaeota archaeon
ATCTATTCTAAAAGCATTTCAACTTTGAGAAGGAAATTAAACAAAATGGTTGATCATAAGTATTTACAGAAAGAATCTGCACGATGGCATGATAAAGACAATGCGCATTTTGTTTACCTTAATACTCCAAATCTAGAAGAAATCCTAATTTTAATTTATAATCGGCTTTCAGCTTTAATAAATAGAAAATTTGATATTGATGTAATTGAAAAACTAGATGTAAGATTGCTTGAAGATTTAATCTCCAGAGTAAGACTATATGAAATGCAAAGATCAGCAAAAGCTTTAGGATCCAATTTATCGTGATTCTAGCTTTTTTCTTTAAATAATTTAAAATGACAAAGAAATTATCTATTAATAATGGAACACGATGGCGGGACTTATGAATAAATCGTTATCCCTTACATTTGAGAAAAACGGAGTGGTTTGGATGAAATTTCCAGCAGAGGTTCAATCTAAATTAGTTAAATCGTTTCAAAAGTTCGTTTTAAATCCTGAGAATACTATGAAGCAAGTAATTTTAAAGCTTTTCAAAAACGCGGATCTAAAATCATTATTCATAAATAAAGAAGGGTTCTTAATGGGAGAGGAAATAGGCCCCAATATTAAAGCTCTTAGGTTCGGATTCAATTTAAACATATCACTAAACAATCTTCGTTTCATTGCTAATTCAACTTTGAAAGGCAAACAAATCACATTATCAGAGATAGAAGAAGGATTCTTAGATACTCTTTTTAATAAAAAAGAAGTTAACAGCATCCAACAGAGATTTAAAAGTATTGCTGATGGAATCTTGAAGTTAAATTCAAAGGGCAAAATTCAAGTTAACTATATTAAAGTATTTTCTGTTTTATGGTATGATTTTCTTAAAAGTAATAATCTGTCTACTTCAACCAAAAAAAAACTCATAAAGCAAAAACGATATGGAATATCCCTTCCACACAAAACAAAAAGAACTATCAAAGTTTCCACAGTAATCGTCTTGATTATAGGCTTAATATTTCTTGGAGTATTTTCTTCAAAGACTCCTCAGATTTTAATAAAAAAATACGATCTAGTCACCTTAGATTATCAGATGTACGAATCCGATTACGCAAAAAGTTTCGATCCCCTGAATCCATTAATCGATGAGGTGATTGTTTTAACTGTAATACCAATAACTGAAGAAAAAAATAATGGGTTGATTTTAGGTCTCTATAATAACCTCATTGGGAAGAAAATATTTTATGAAAGTAGCTATATTTGGCTTGAACGATGCATAGATCAGGACCGCAACGGCGTAGATGACCTTGCAGGAGAACCTGCCTTAAGTTATGGCAATAGCTCGGATCAGTATTTTAACATGTGTTTGATGATAAAGTTTAAAATTCTTGATGTTTAGAAAATCTATATGAATTCTTTAATCATCTAATTGAATTATCTAGTTATTCAAAAATTACACTCGAATTGAACCTTTAATAAATTCCAGTCTTTTTTCATATCTTCCCAAGGTCTATTTACATTTGTTGTTCTTGCGCCACAATGATAAATAGTATATAGTTCTGTATCTCTATTTAACGGCATTAGTGTTCGAACTGCACTCTTCATATCTTTTTGCTGTTTTACGCCATATAAAGCAGATACACCTAAATAAGCCTCATAACCTAAGACGATTATCAAATTTGGTTTAATTAATTCGATTAACGGCTTTAGAATTGTTGCCATGTATTTCTCATAATAATTTTCTCCCAAGATTCGAATTTTTTCTAAAGTAGATGGCACTTTTTTTAATCAGCTACGAAGAGTAATTTATCTTAAAATTGAGTATTATGTGATATCTTGATGTTCACCTTATAAATTGAAGGGGATCAAAAAAATTTTAAATAGACTAAGATTAAATAAAAATTTATTTAACGATTCGTTTTTTTTTTGGAGAGAACCAGACGCAGAACGAGGAAAAATCTTGCGCTTCAAATTTTGCTTGAAAACAAAGGAAAGTTTTATTCAAGAGAGGAAATAGTAAAAAAGGCTAACGAAGAATACGAAATGGAGAAAATTACTTCCATTAATGAAAAAGAACGATTTTAACATCTTTAAAGTGGATAAGTTTCTTCTACAGAATATCCCCTTTATTACAAATTGAACCTCTTAGATTCTACATCTATACTTTTAATAAGTTTGGGTATGTAAGAAAAATAGCATTGTCGTAATAACTACGATTTACGCAAAACATTTAAATAGTTATACGTATTAAAATTTTTTATGGCAAAATATTTTTGTCGGCAATAATTCGTTATTTAAAATGTCACCTCGCAAATATTTTCCGGTGTTTCCGCAATACTCGATCAAACAATCAATCGAGGGTTTTTGTTTTAAGCTGTATAAATCAAAAAAATTTGATACTATTACAGATGAAGACATGGCAGCTCTATATAATCTCGGTGAAAGAAGCAAAAATTATACATATAGAAGGCGTGCTTGCGTCGAATACGGACTTATTACACGTAAAAGCACTAATAATTCGTTAAGTTTAGTTGGACTTCGAATTATTAGATCTAATAGTAAAACGGTTGAAATTTTGAAAATCTTATCGTTCATTCATTCTATAAAAATTAAGTTCTTACTCCGTCATTTTATAGTAAATAACGATAATTTGGTTTATGACGACGGAGAATTTTACGATTTTCTTCTTGAAAAAGGTGTTACTGAAACTAATATTAAAAAGATTATAAAAGGGTTCAATGAGAGCCTCGAATATCTCGATATAATTACTCCAGAACGTAAGTTAGATCTTAACGATGAATATATCAAAGTAATAAAATCTGATGATGAGGATAAATTCAATAGTATTATAGCAAAAATCCTTAGACCTACTAATCAAAAAGATGGGATTTATGATAAGACAACAGAAATTATTAAAGAACCAAAAAATAAAGATATGCCTAATTTAATAGAAGATTATCCAAAAGTAGATAGTTTGACTGATATTCCATTTATAACTATGTCGGGTAAGACATTTTTACTAAGCAAAGACAGTTCTGGTGGGCTAGAATATTATATAGTGAGTAAGGATTTAACAGACAAAGAAAAGAAAAGACTCGACGATTACGTAATTAGTATCCAAAAGAAATGATAATCATTTAATGTAAAAATTTGTACACTTGTAAAAATAACATTGGAATTATAAAATGACTAAGGTAGAGTTTACTTATCTAATAGAAATTTTAGAAAAATTTCGCTCTCCAGCGAAATTACGTATTATTTACGAGATCAATAAACTAGAGTCAAAAAATCTTAGTGTATATGTAGCATTGATTGCGAATCATACTGAGAAGAGTGTTACTAGTGTTAATAATCATATAAGAATTTTAGAAAAAGAAAGATTAATAATATTAATTCGAGAAATAACATGTCAGGATTGCTTCAAAGTTTATAAGAGAGTAATTCCTCCAAGATGCGAATGTGGAGCCAAAATACTAAATTTAAAAAATGATTTCGAAAAAAAAAGCAATTATCCTCATTTTTTAATCCAGTTAGCTGAGGATATGAGAAAAAATTTAACATTTTAAGCAACCCAATAAAGAAACAATTTAGTTATTAATTTCTTAATTATTTCTTCATATTTTATAGTTTGAATGCCCCTATTCATCTTTAGATTATTAAAAATACTTGTTTTTCCCATTTACTATATTTTAAAATTTAGTAAATTCGTAAATTTACTAAACCTATTGGTTTACTAAATAGATTAATTTAGTAAACGCTTGTAAGCACTGTGATTTAAATATCAGAAATTGATAACTTGTCATGTCAATTATAATGAATTTAATCAAAAAAAATAAAATGCTGTATTATGAACGACCAATTAAATTACTATATTAAAAGGATTATCAAAAGCCAAATTATAGAATCTTTGAAAAAAGTTGGAATTGACTCAAAAAATATAAATTTACCTTTGCCTGATTATGAGAATGTTGAGGAAATGCGTTTACCTGATATAAAAGAGTTATCAATCGTCAATTCTATAGTTGATGCACATTATAGGAGTCCAGTTAATTTAGATGCGATGCCAGTTCGGAATATATCTACTAATAAAAAAAATCGAGAGGAAGAAATATGACCGATCCGAATAGAATACAATACATAAACAAAGAATATTGTAAAAATTTAAATCAGGCAATTCAGAAAATTACGGATAAAATAGATGAGCTGAGATATGAAAATGTTAGTGAAGTAGTTACCGAAACAAACTTGGTATACCCTATGTTATCTGCTTTGGGATATAATATCTCCGATCATCACGAAGTTGTGCCAAGAAAGCGTACGGAAGGAGGAGGGTTCGTAGATTTTGCTCTGAAGGTCCCATATGAAGGAGAAGATAAGATTATTTTCAGTGTGGAGGTGAAAAAAATTGCAAATCCTTTAGTAGATCAAAGAGCAATTAGACAGTGTGTTAGCTATGCTGCTAGTGATGGAATCCCGTTTGGGATAGTTACTAACGGTTCTCGTTATATATTGATCGATCCAACTGATCCAAGAGAACTTAAACACAAGATAATATTGATCATAGACCTACCAACTAAAAAGAATGTAGAATTTTTACCATTACTTCACTCAGGGAATTGGAAACAAGCAGCATCATCGGGTAAGCTTTATGATTATATCAATAGGATCAAATTTTTGAAAATCTTCAATAAAGATGATTCTACAACGCAAATTCAAACTATGATTGTTGAATGGGCGATAAAAGAATCTCAAAAAGTGCTGGTAAATATAGGTGAAACACAGGTTACAGAGGTAATTTGTAAAGACGGAATAGAAAACTTGATGTTAAATTTTCGAAATAATATAATTCAACATAATTCAGTCATCTGTGCTAACCTACAAAGTAAAAACTTAAGAGATGAGATTACAGCATCAACATCCAAAGGTGAAGTGAATGATAATAATAATGTCAGAACTAGATATTCTTTAAATGAATTCATAGGTCGGGTTGAGAATCTATATGACAGACATGTGGATTTAATAAAAGAGTTGATTAGGGCTTTAATCCCTATCGCGGAAGGTGCGACTGTTATACCTCACAAAGGCATCTCGATCTACACCCCAACAATCTATACTCCAACACCTAAAACACGCGTCTGGCTCTTTGTATATTTTTTAGACGATTTCTTAAGACCAGTTTTTTTCACAAACGGCGAACCAAGCGAACTCGATTTTGATAATAATGTCAAATTTGCACCGAAAATACATCCAAGATTAAACGGGAGATTGCGTCATTATGGGGATAAGCACGGATTTGTGATTCTGGAGAATGTTAGTGATATAGAAGCCAATTTAAAGAATTTCACTAGATCTCTTGAGCTAATTATCCAAGCTGTAAAAAATAATGAACGAACAGGTTGGTGGGGTTCCTATGTAACAGAATCTTGCGATGGCAATGAAATAGGGATACTCGGTGAGGATTCTAAAGAAGTAAAAGAAATTACATAACAGTTCTACTAATTTTATGATGGTGAGATGTTGAAAGTAGAAACGGAATCATTTAGGTTAATGAAAGCTCTTTTTCGAGACAATGAATTATTTGTATTTTTTAAAACAACAAAAGAGATCGAAGAGTTATTTAAAAAGTTGAGAAATTTGTATATAAGATACAAAGTCGTAGTTTTCAACCATAAGGATTCAAGTTTTGAATTAATTAAAAAATCTGCGTATAAATTGACGCAGTCTTATTTAGCAGCTAAAATAGAGCTTGATGTGATTAGATCGGTCGAGGAAACTAAAATTGAGATTTCGTCGTTAAGTTTTCACTTACAGGATGGCAGAAAAGTGAATTTTCCGATATCTCAGAGGATATCCTTAATTAACATACTCATTAATGATCCTGATATGTTACTAGAGTTCAATACCACAAAGAAAGTAGAAGAAAATATAGATAAACATAAAAACAATAAAATTCAAAAAATACAACCCAAACATAAGGGGTTTAATGAAAATCTTAGTTTTCCGATTAATAAAGAAGAACTAGGTAAATCTCTCGATCTTGATTTTCAAAGGGTTAATGAAAAAATCGAGCAAAAATTGAAGTCAGATCCAATAAATATTGAAATAAACCAGTTAGTTTATCGATGCTTAAATCTCTTACTATCTAATTTAACAACACCTTATGAGGGAGAAATCGATTTTAAAATTAATCCTATCATTAAAGCTGTTCAAAAGTATATTAATATTGATTTGATTAAAGATAGGAGTGATAATCAATGACATTGTACGATACTAACTTAAATTACGCTTTGCAGGAACTATTGCTATATAGTTATGATTTCACACCTATTAGAAAAAAAATATTCGATCTTTTCATGAGAGTTTCTCCTTTAGTTGAGCTTCAAATCATTTTTTCAATTATACCTCCTATAAAAACAAGCTCCCTAATTCAAGATAATGTAAAATCATTTCAGAAAAAGGAAATTTGCGTTAAGATTTACGAGATGATTAGAAATTCTCTAAATTCTCATTTAGAGAAATCTTTAAACCGATTCCCTAAGCTTAAACAGTCTTCTAAGATTGAAATAAAAAACAATACTGACAGGTTTTCAATATCCATTAAGATAAAAAACTTAAAGAATTTCACTCCTAAACTAATTTTTGCTATCGCATCTCACTTTAATGTTAATGTGCTAGGGTATTGTGATGAGGTAAGAGCAAAAATTTCAATATTGAAGCCTAAATTGCATAAGCCAGAAGTAGTTTTGAATACTAAACTAAAACGTGTCCGAGCAACCGATATGCGAAAATTTTTGACGCTCGATGATAAAGAATCTGTTTTAGAGTTCTTAAAGCAGCCAGAAGTGAAAAAAATTCTGCTTTCCAACTTCTACCCATATGGAGCTAAAAAAAGTCACATTAAAACAGAAATTACATTTGATGTTCTGAAAGAACGAGTAATTGCTCAAAAAAGAAGAAGAATTCTGTTATCTAACGGAGTTTACAAACTTCTTCACGATGTTATTACTCCCTATACTTCAAATGAGGAATTCCTTAAAATTATATCCAATAATAATATATTAGGCTTCTATTCGTCTGTAAGGACTACGAAAACCCAAGAAATTGTGACAGCTATTATCGACATCGATATCTCAAGATTTTTACGGACTAGCTATTCAATTCTAATTATATGGAAATTAATCATCGCATTTACGGAAGATTTAATTAGAAATTTAACTTCATCTTTTCAATTACCTACACCTTTGGTAGTATTTTCGGGAAATAGAGGTATCCATTTAGTATACCGGCTCGAGAAAGATTGCATCAACGCAGATTTTAATTACTTAGACTTTTCAGAACTATACATTTTACCGTCTCAGAAGTATTTGGTCAAAAATAAGAACTCAATTTTACATAGTAAGTTTACCTTTATGCGCACATTAATGCAAGCTATTCTATTATACACTATTAAAAACTTTGCAATCCAAAAAATTCCAAAGCTTATAAGAAACCAGTTAGGAATTCTTAACACAACAGATTTATTTAAAATATCACTACATTCAAATAATGAGATCGGGATATTGTTAGATACCACACCAAATAATTCGGGAGTGCATCGCTGCTTTTCTATTCATCCTAAATCAGGGCTTGTCTCAATTCCGTTAAACGACCCCATAACTAAACTTATTGCAAAACGTTTTAAGGAATACAATATCGTAAAAAAAGAAAGTAATCGCAAATTTGTAATTGATAATATTAAGCGAGGTATAAAAGCTTCATACTTTCAATTTCCGCCAGTGATTACGAAAGAGCATATTAAATATTTATTACAACCCGATACTCTCTTACCCTATCTGTCTCTAATAGTGAGGTTCTCAGATCGTTGGATTACCGAAAGAAGCACGATGTCTATGAAATATTGGCTTGATATATATAAATTGAACAATTTCTACGACTATATCAAATCTATATTGCTTTCTATTAATCTCAATGGTAAAAATATTGGGAGCTTTTATCAGAAAATAGTATTAATACTTAAACGCTCTTCGATTAGAACAAAAGCATTTGTTATGGATATATTAGACGATTATTTCTTCAAGAAAGCAAGTTTTTATTCAATAAAAGCGAGACTGGATGCTTTACGACACTTAGAATTCTATTATTTATTAAAAAGCAATGAGTTATCTCTATTAAACTCTGAAAAGTTCGAACTCGTTCATAAAACCCCCTTTGACCGCAAAAAGTTTCATCAGAAGTTTATTCATTTTTTTAATATCACATTAGTTCTATTGGTCGGATTATCTAAAAATAACTTACAAATAAAGAGCAATATCGATCTTGCAATAAAAAAGTTATATTTTAGATTAGAGCTGCTCCTAAGAGAGGTGAATTTGTTAAGATCAAGTAATAGGGACAACAAGAATTTTCACGACCAATTAAAAATGGTCCAGATAGCGTGTATGTATAATATTTTAATCAAATTCTTCAGAAATTTGAAACCATTTTTACTCTTATATTCTTAAGGAGCGGGACATTAATCATGAGATGTAGATTTATGGAAAGATGTGATGAGTTTCTAAAATTGAGAATAAATTTTTAATTATTCACAAACAGAAAGGATTTTAATCGTTATTTAAGTCTACTTGATCAGAAACTTGATCAAATTAAAAATTCGGATATATTATGTTATCGAAAAGAGATATTTTCAAGCAAGATATCTG
>JAUWZT010000175.1 GCA_030615145.1 Promethearchaeota archaeon
GATAAAGATAAAATAACCATAAGCAAGATTACCCAGATTAAATCTGCGCTTTTGATTACCTGAGATTGCTCATCTAAATAAGAAAAAATATCATAAAAATTTATTCCGGAGTCGTACATAAAACGTATTAATAACGAAGAAAAATTATCAATAATTATTAATCCTATACTGCCAATTCCGCCTATTAATAGCGCAATTATAAATGGTCTTGCTTTAAAATTTAACCTTAATTTTTGAAAATTATGTTTTTTTGAATAAATGTACCATAAGGGATACAACCCGAATATAAGGTCTGGAATTTGACTTAATAGTATTGTTGTAATATTTAAATCAATTGGATCAGAGGAGTCTAATGGGAAAGCCACTAACATAGTAATTAGCAATCGAATGATGATATATGCCATAAGGGAGTTACCAAAAACGCTAATTCCCTCTCTAAAATTCCAAGTATCTTTTTTTATTATAAATTTTTGTTCTGGCACTAACTTTTTTTTCGTAAAGACATAGCCCGTTTTAATTAGAGGAGTTTCACTTGGTTTTGCTTTTTGAAGTTTTGGTATCATTTCTAGCTTAGTATTACATATAGGGCATTGTTCTAATACAGAAGAGGTTATTATTGAACCACAACCAGAACATTTTCTTGAAGCAATTTTTTTTTGAGGTGGTTTTGCCCCTATTTTCTGAAGACGACTTTTTTCTTTGCTTGGCTCGATTTTTATTACGAGTTTTCCACATTTAGGACAATAGATTTTGTTTTCTTCAATTCGGGTCCCACAGTACACGCAATGTTTTACTATTTGCTGTTTTTCATTTTCTTTTGACATTATACTCAAAAAATTAGGGCATTAATTTCTACCAAAGCAAACTTAGTTTATTATATAAATTAAAAATTATATAGTTTATTGTTATTTGAAACAATCAAAGTAATATGGTAAACAATCGGGGAAATCATAGGAGTTAAGTATTCTAAAGTCTTTAACTCAAATCTTTTGATTTCAATCTTATTGACTCTTTTATTTTTTTTTTAGTTATTGAGTAAATTTCCATAAGTAATAGATTATGATAAAATGATATCGAATCAAAATATCCTTCTCCTAAATCAGATTGATTAGCGTGAACTAATGCCAGTTGAGCATTAAGAGCAGATCTCATAAGAAACTCAATTCCTTTATAAATTAAGTTAGGACTCCATGCCCCTCGAATAGGATTAGCCCACCATGTACTATCCGAACAAATTCCTTTATCATAAAACCATCTAGCTGTGTTATAATAATTTTCTACTTCCCAATCTTGAGTTAAATCTAGGTTTTCTAACAAAGTCATTATATTATTTAAGCTTCTCATTATCTTCCAATATAACTTATGGATGCTATTATCAGGATGATCCCACAATGGGAACGGTATGTGTGCCTTTATATCCTCATGAGTAGTGCTCCAACTTGAATCTCGTGGAACTATTTTTTCTTTATGAATCGGAAAATATCTATCTAAATCGGATATAAATACAATCTTAATTTCTTTCTGAGAGTTAATAAGTTCAAAAACTTTACTCAAAAAAGTTCTTTCATATTTCTTTATATGATGACCAAATGTCTCAGAATCCATCGCAGTGATAATATATTTGTCTTTATCCTTAGTTCCTTTTTTGTCTTTAAAAATTTCATATAAATCTTTGACGAATTCTTTTGCATTAATATTGTTAAAGGAAATTTTGTTACTTAGAATATCGTCCCTAAAAAAAAGCTGTAATCCATTTGGAGAAGAATATATGAAATCATAGGGCCATTTTATTGGACAAGCTATTCCGCTCATTATTACCCATTTATAGCCTAACTGCCGAATAAATTTGGCAACTTTTGAGTTAATAGACATTTCGGGCGGAAAAAAACCCTTTCTCTCCCATTTTTGAAATTCCAACCTATTAATCTCCTCGTTTAATCGAATTTGGTTTTGAGCTTCTTTTTCTGGTATTAAGGGAAGAATAGGATGAAATTTTGCGGTTCCAAGAATTTCAATTTTGTCATCAGAAACTAAATTTTTTAATAACTCCAGTGTATCCTCTAAATCAAATTCATGGAACATTTCAATAAGATTACTATTTATGTTTAGACTGATTTTAATATTTTCATGCTCTTCTAACATAGAAAATAGAGGTTTATAACACTCTTTATTAATTTTTCGCAAAACGCCAACATCCTGGTATGGAGGTTGGTAAGCATGAAGCATTGGCGCCCAATAAATTGTCATATTAATCAAAAGGTTTTTGTTTTATTTTATTAGGATATTATAAATTTATTTAATTAAATATTATTTCTCCAAAATTGATTCTTTTATGGCAATTCCAAAATGAGTCGCTCCGGGTCCAATATGTACTAAAACCTCGTCACCAATTTTAATAGCAACAACAGATTTAGCTTTACCATCCGGAGCCACTAACCTAATTGTTTCGGCATTTTGACATATGCAACTCAGGGGGATTTTTTTGTTGCCTTCAGAAACTTCCAATTCAAATCTTAACATCGGTCGAATCTCTATTTTTACGCGTCCAATAGAAACAATTCGAGCTTCACCTTTATAATTTACAGCTAAGACTCTCTTACCTCCTTTTAATTCGCTTAGGTAATTTGTTTGATAGATCATTTCAGAATCATCGTTAGGAACTAAGATATACGCTGATACATCTCCTGCGTTGACACGAAATGGTCTAGAATTCACAAAAGTTGTTTCAAATGTTTCAGAATGTATAAGTACAAAACCACGTGCCGTTGAACCAACGAGAAATCCCTCCCCGGGTTGTAATAAAGAAGTACTATCTACGCAAACTCTCTCGCTCTCAGGTATATTTTGTATTTTAGTTATTTTTGCTTTAGCTAATTCAATTTTAATCCCAGGTTGAATTAGTGATTTTAATTGAACGATATCATTGACATTTTTTGGAGTAATAAGGATTCCATCGACTCCTATTTCCAATGTTTTTAACATTAATTCAGCTTCTTCAATGTCTTCAACCAAAGCAATTAGATCCGTATCGTTAGTATGCATTGCGGCTATAAGATTTTCAAAAGGTATAACTTTCCAATCTTTTGCTGATACTATTATAAAATCAACTTCTTTGGTTTTGGAAAGGTCTATTACTGCTTTTTCATCGTTTTTTAATTTTAATTCCATAAAAAAACCACAATTTACTCCTAACCTTTTTTCTTTTTTTAGTTGTTCTAAATTGCCAAAAATTAGATTTTTAGCGGGAATTTCAATGTTTTTGGTAAAAGTGTTAACTCGTTCAATTTTTTCTAATTCGGAATAAGTTTCTTCAGAGAGCAAGAAATTTAGGAAATTCATGTTAAAAGCTTCTTGCACCAAATCTTTAAAATTGTCGGTCTTTTTTTCGAAATTTAAAATTATTTTTTTCATTTATTATTGGACTCTAAAAGATTTATTGATTGAAATCATTTTACTAAATTAAATTCTATCAAATTTTTAAGTTAATAATATCATATTAATAATATAAGAGATACTAATAAAATTACTCTAAAAGGAGAGAATAGAAGTAATGGCATTAAAAAAAAAACTTTTTCCCCGAAAAGGAAAAGAAAAAGATGAATTAGTTATTAAAGCTAAATCACACATTAGAAAAATTGCATTAGCAAATAAAACTTACAATAAAAGAGCAGAGATTGCTAGAAAAAACGCTAAAATTGCAATAAAGAGAGGAGAAAGAACTAGAGCTAAAAATTATTTAATTCAACACAAACAATATCAGTTGAAAGTAGATCGCGCAAACAACATTCGAGGTAGAATCGAAAGACAAATAGAAGCTATCGAAGAGGGTCAAATGATATCAATGACAGGCGATTTAATGGGCGGAATTAGGGACGAATTAAAAGTAATTGCCACGAAGGCATCTCCTGTAAGAATTGCAGAGATAGCTGAAGATTCTGAGGCATATGTTGCGGAAATAGAGGAGTCTGCCGAAATCCTTGCCGGAGATCCCGAAATAGATTTAGCAATCGATGTAACTGATGAATTAAACCAACTTGAAACTGAAATGCTATTAGAGCAAGGCGGTGCGATGCCAGAAGTACCTGTCGATGACTTACAATATCTGAGTGAGTTTGACGAGATGGAAGAAGAGACTGAAATAAAAACGAAAGCAAAATTAGAGGACGAAATAAACAAACTTCGAAAAGAATTAGAAAGTTAATTTTTTTAAACTTATTCTCTTTACCAATTTTTCAAGAAAATTTTGATTAGTACTGGACTTCTTAGGTAAAATATCTTTTTCTATCGAATTTTTTGGCATTTCTTCTTAAAAATTCTTCTTCTTGCATCTCTTCGTCGATCGTTTCAATTTTTTTTTCAATCGTGTAGAAATCCTTTTGTAAGTTCTTAAAATTTTTAAAGAAATCAATTTCAGAAATATTTCCAGATTCAAATTTTGATTCTAACGTTTTTAAAGTTTCTTCGAGACTATATTTTTCTTTTTCCAATTCAAACATTTTATTACGTCTCATTTTATTCATTTTCTTTGTATTAGGTCTTGGGAGATCATTCGGTTGATTTGGCATATAGTCATTATTAAACAATTCTGAAAGATGATTCCTCGAATATTCGTTATATTGTGGCATTTGTCTAACTCTTTCATTCAATCGATAATAGGCAGGTTCGTACGATCGTTCATCAAAATTATTTCTATATAATGGATTAGAAGAAGGGGCGCCGGATCTTTGCAATTGTTCTAATTTTCTCATTAGAAAGTTTTTCTCTTCAACATCAGAAAAATTGTTTTTATATCCGCTATTAGACCTTATAGGATCGTAATTCTGTATCCTACCGGACTCATACAAATTCTGCAAAAAGAATTCATTTTGATTGTGCCTTATTGTGTTGCTGTAATGGTTTAAATCTTCAGGAGTTTGAATTTGGCCGAATCCTTGATTAGAAAATCCAACATTTTTTTGATAAAGCAATGGATTTCCAGGCACATTTTTATAATTTTGATAAATATTAAATGGATAACTAAAATTATTTGGATAGGTGGGCTGATTTTGATTATATGGAGCTTGAAGTGATATTTGATTTGGTAAATTCCTTAGATTTTGATTAAATAATGGGTTAGCATTTTGGTGATTAACGAGTACATTATTCGAATTAACATTATTATATTGGCATTTTATACTAAAGAAAGAATTTATTGTTTCCTCAATATAATTGGTTAAATCGCTCAAATCGACATCGATATCGTAAAGTTTTTTCGCTGCCACTTTATCATACACAATAGTTTCATCAAAACTTCTGGCTAGTAGAATATAATCTAATACTCGCGAAATTGAGTTTGTAGGAAGTGTGAATTCATATCTGCCATAAGGAAATTCGATATAAAGTTTTTTAAACAGTTTACCTTTTATTTTAACGCTAGTTAAATCTTTAACTGGCGCTTTAAAAATACCTTTTTTCTTTCTCTTTAATCTTCCATATTCATGAACAAACGATAAGTCAAAATTAGTAATAAACAGAATACCTTTATCTTTTTTGTATTTATCTTCTGTGTTAAGACCATTCGCTAATTTTGCATATATCGCATAAACGGGTTTTTCATCTTCTGCTAAATTGAGAAATTTAATATAGTTTTTGAAGTAAAATGTGATCTTGTCTATGAAAATAAGATTTTTTAATAGGTTATCTATGCTAGTATTTATTGTTTTTACATTACTCTGAATAAAATCAGTTATAGAATTATAACTTCTATTTAAATTTTCTAAAATGTCTTCTATAATTCTTATATTAGAATTCTGTTGAGTGTAAATATTAAAAAAATATTCTCTATTTATAGATAAATGTTGGATTAGATTGTGTATCTTTTCAAGAAGATTTTCTTTTGCGTATATAAATAATTTAAAGAGCGCTAAGAGGTCGGATTCCATTTTAGGATAATGAAAACACCTTATAGGAGGCGCTCTTGCATCAAATACTCTCTGTCTTATCATATAAAGGGAATTTACTATATCCCTAAATGGATCAATAAAGGAGCGTGCATTTTTAATTAATTCTAAAAATTGTTTTTCTAAATCTTCCTTCTTTTCGTAGATATTAATAATTTGATGAGAATGACATTTGGGACAAGATTTTAAAAGTTGGTTCGTTTTGATTATATGCTCTTTTCCACAATCGTTACAAATCTTTTGCTTACTTGATCCTGAGAGAGCAATATTTTTTGAATTGCAATCTTGACTAACATAAGAATCGACTTTTTCTTCGTGAAGGCAATCAGAACAACAACTAACGCCACATTTTTCACAATAATACGCTATCTTCACGTTTCGCTGGCAAAAATGACATATTTGGAAGTGTTGCTCCGACATATTTAATTTTAAACCCGACCTATTTAAATTAAAAAAAAACTATTTTTGATCGCTTTATCAACAGAAATAGATGAAAATATAGTATTAATTTAGGTATGTTATTGAAATATTACGAAAGAAGTCCTTATAATTCGTGAGAACAATACTTAAAAAATAGTTATTTTATAATTTTCACTTTAGTACCTAATGCTTGTCCAGGGACGCCAGCTTTTTTGAAGTGGGCTCTAACCGCTCCACTGTTGCCATGTGCGCGCGATATGATACCTTTTAATTCTTTTCCCGTAGAACTTACCCAAACTACAGTTCTCCCGCACAGTTTATTAGCCTCTTTTCTAGTCTTAACATTTGGAAACACGATAATACAATGCTTTAAATGTATAGTATGGCGCCCCTGTTTATAATTGGATATGACGCCTTCCATTCCTAACATGTCTAATTTACTCAAAGCCATAAAAAAAAACCATTTGTTAACTCTTTAAATTAATAAATTATTAGAAAAAATATTGAAAAAGATAAAAATTTTTCGTAAAAGTGGTTCTTTTAATCTAAATTTTAAAAAAGAAAACTTTTTGAGTAAATTACTTTTAATATTATCCAATGAAAGTCGCTTTTAGTAAGTTAAATATTACTCCCAAAGGATATATAGGTAAACCCTTGGCAGGATATACTCGTAAAGACCCCTGTTTAGGGAAGTTAGATGACATTTATGTTCATAGCGTTTTAATAGAAAGCAATTCAGTAGCTTCTACTAAAGATTTTTTGCTTCTAATATCTTTAGATTTGTTAAAAGTTCCTTTATCTATTACAAAATTCATTAGAAATAAAATAATTAAGAAATATCCTTCGTTAAAATTTGAACAAATTTTAGTGCATGCCACTCATACTCACGCTGCTTTTGATTTAACGGGCGAGTTTTATTGGCCTGGAGGTGCTCTAAATGTAATGAGGGGAATTATGTTTGGTGCGAATAGAAACGATAAATATATTGTATGGTTCACTAATAAAATACTGAAAATGGTCGAAGGATTATTTAATGATTTAAAGGTTTGTAAAATTGCGTGGAAAAAGGAACCCTTTAATCCAGACATCGTAATCAACAGAAGACACCCCTCCAAGAAGACTCTCCCTCATTTAGGAGTAATTACTTTTAAAAGTCTAGAAGAAAATGAATTATTAGGCTTTATTATTAACTATGCATGCCATCCTACGACTCTATCTTTTCTGAATAACAAATTATCTGCTGATTATCCTGGTCGTATAATTCAGAAAATTAACGAATTAACAAATAATAAAGTAAAAGCAATATACTTAAATGGCGCTTCTGGGGATTTAAACCCTATAACAACATGTGGGTCAGAATACGAACAATTCGAATTAGATAAAACGCCAATA